>CAZTDK010001271.1:0-1416 GCA_964611965.1 uncultured Binatia bacterium (SeqCode)
GCTTCGCGGGCCCGCTCCGCGTCGTAGTGCTCGGCATCGCTACGGGCAGCGAGATAGCCACCCAGCCCCATCGCGATGGAGCCCGCGGCGATCTCCGCCAAACCTGCCGTGACGATGATGCTCGTGTTGTCGACGGCCCCCGAAAGGCCCGCCGCCAGTGCAAACGGGACGGTCAGCCCATCAGACATCCCGATCACAATGTCGCGCACTATTGCGGATCCGGTGAAATGTCGTTCAACGTGCGGCGTTTGCGGCATACGGCGTTCCCAAGTCGGGGTAGGACGCGAATCGATTCACGCTCGGCAGAAAGCGAGTCAGTCTCCGCAGAGCCCAGGCGACTGCGAACCGCCGGCCAATGGGAAACACTTGCGCACGAGTCCACTGTTCACGACGCCACCCCAGGGCCACCCAACCCTGTCCTGAGCCCCGTCGAAGGAGGGGAGCGGTCGCGTAGAAAAGACGCCGGCCGCAGGCCCTATTTCTTTATGGGGACGACGAGCAGCACCGTGCCGATGATGATCGCTCCAACGCCGGCCCAGACCGGGACATTGACCGTCTCCTTGTCCTTCATCGACAGCTCGAGCGGGCCGATCTTGGCCTCGTGGGTCTCCTTGGTGTAGCTGAATTGGCCGTACGCCAATCCCAGGATGCCGGCGACCATCAACACGATTGCTAGAATTTTCATTGCGTTCATTTCGTCTCCTTACTTATCGAGCAACCAGGCCCCGCGGGCCGCGTGGGGCATCCGCTGATCATCCCAAAGGCCTCCGACCCTGGAGAACGCGGACCAGTATCACCACGACCGCAATGACCAGGAGAATGTGAATAAATCCACCCATCGTATATGAAGAAACAAGACCAAGAAGCCATAGGATAATCAAGATAATGGCGATGGTTTCGAGCATTGTACCCCTCCTCCACCCATGAGGTGGCGCCGATCGGAATTGAGAAAACCCCCAGCACCCACGCAGCGCGGAACGGCCGTGGGCCGCGCATCCCATAATCAAAGCGCGCGCGGTTCAACTCACCGCATCTTTGACCTTGTCGAGAACCTTCTCCACCTTCTGCTTTATCTTCCCGACAGCCTGGTCGGCTTGCCCTTCCCGTTTCAGCTTCTGATCGCCGGTCAGGGCCCCCGCAGCTTCCTTTACGCGCCCCTTCAGCTCATCGGATTTGCCGCTTGCCATGGTCGATCCTCCCTATCCTCCAGCACCCAGGAGCAACCGCCGTACCTCTACAATGCTCCATGTGCGCAGATGCGTTTCAAGTCTCGAATTGTCGTTTTTGGAGCTGGTTCTCTCCCGGTTGTACATGCGGCGCGAGATCCATCGTTCATCGTCTGCGTCTCCTCGGACCTTATACTAAGCCCCCAGCACCGTAGGAAGCTCGAAGAACTACGCGCGTAGTTCTACGTTG
>CAZTDK010001272.1:0-1415 GCA_964611965.1 uncultured Binatia bacterium (SeqCode)
CTGGCGGCTTGTGCGGTGGTGCTTGCCGCCGGAATTGCCTCGGCCAAATACATGGAGGACGGTGCGGTGCCGAACGGCACGACCGGCGGCTGGACCCAGCCGGCGGATCTTGTCTGCATCGTCGGCCTGCACACGGACGGCACCCTCGATGTCGCCCCAGGGGTAACCGACAGTAGAGATTGTATTTACTACAATACTGGACTCAAAGTATTGAATCCGGTGGATGTAACCGCTGGAACGCCAAGCACCTGTGTTGGTGGCTCGAAAGCGGGAGCGTTGTGCCTGCTAAACGCAGATTGCACCGGTGGTGGAACTTGCACTGCCAACGGGACCTACAACGCCACAAGTTGCACCGGCACCAGCCCCAATACGAAAGGTTCGCTGACGTGGAACTCAACCAGCAGCAAGTGCTACGACGCTGCGCCCTGTCTCGTGCCAGGCTTCACTGCAGGAACGTATGCTGGGGTGTCCTACCCCGCGAATGACGGCGCAAAGCATGCCATAGCAACCACCATTTGCGTCGACGGTTCCGGCAATGGACTATCCCTCGCCGGGTTGGACAGGACCGCGCAAATGTGCGCCGAGAAGGGTGGTACCTGGGAACAGACATCGGCGACAGCGCCCACCGGATTTCCCGGGACCTTCCCGACCGCCGGATTTGGCGGCGCGTGCGTTGCCTACACCAGGCAGTTCAAGGGTCAGGACGCCAATGGAGCCCCTTTGCCCTTTGGTCCGAAAGGCACCGTGGCAACGGACGCGGGTTATTGCTACGCGTCGATGGATTGGACCGCTGTTTTTCCGGTTGCAAGCTGCCCTTCCCTCAAGGCCACCGCCTCTCCGTACGACGCTGGCGCAGCCTATGATTGGTCGGTAGCCAGTAGCCAGTGCCGGTATGCCAAAAGCATTGCCGGCAAACTCGCCAGCGCCTTGACGAAGGCGAACGGCACGACAACCGCGGCCGGTACGTTCGTGGATCTGAGCACGCTCACCACCATGGGCGACTGCCTTGCGTTCGGCGGCACATGGAACAACTGGGTTGGTCAGGCGGCAACCGTGACAGCGATTGCCGGCGGAAACACCTATAAGCGGCCGGGGTGGGACTATACGACGCAGGCACCAGATGCGGACGTGGGCTGCCTGCACTGCCATTCATCAACGGTGGAATACAACGGTCCTGCCGAGAGGCAGAAGGACTCCTATCTGAAGACCGGCCACAAGAACATGCTACGCAAGGTCACTGCCGGTCAGAGTTGGGCAGGCCCTGACGAAGTGATCTACACGCACGACACCGCCGGTCATTCAATTGATTTCAGCGCGGCGACGGTTGGCGGCGGTCCCTTGTATTTCCTGTTTGGGGACTGGATGGCTCCGCTTCCGGACGCAGTCGGTCCCAATGGCGACACTCCGACGTATGG
>CAZTDK010001273.1:0-1412 GCA_964611965.1 uncultured Binatia bacterium (SeqCode)
CCGGGCTGCACAATGTGGGCTGGTGAGTGTGAAGCGCGGCGCACAGAGGGCATGGCGAAACATAGATCACCGGAACAGGATTCCGCCCGGTCGAACTCAGCCTGACCCTCTGCTTCGCGTGAGTCGTCCACTGTGAAGCGCGCCGCACAGCTGCGCAGTGAGCTTCACAGTCACCCTACGCGCGCGCCGCACTCCGGCACGTCGGCGCGGGCGCAGCCACTACGGCACACGGGTTGCGTAGCATGTCGAGCCAAGACGACAGCACAGTGCAGATGGTCAAGCTGACAGTCTGCATGCGGCGTGTAGCGAGCTCGAACTACGGAGGCAGGAGACTCTTATGAAGCTGAACCGATGGTCAGAAGGCATGGGCGCACAGCATCTGGTGGTTTCCGGCCTTGTGGTCATGAGGCCACGGGGGTCTGGCCAACCCTCCACAACTAGTCGCACCACGTGTGCGCGCCGGAGGTTCCTTATGATGACGAAAGCCATTGTGAAGGCGGCGGCGTCCGCCGCGCTGCTCTGGGCGCTTGCGCCGCTCGCTCACGCGGTGGTCATAACCGACACCTCGTATACGGCAGGCTGCGTCAATCCACCTCCTACGCCCTACCCAGCCGGCCCGGTAACCCCGGGCGGCGACAACGTTCTCATCGCAGAAGCGTACCTACCCAGCTTCTCTCCGACCGTGACTACGGCAAACTTGACGCAGTTCTTCAATGACTTTTCAAATGCTCTCAGCACCAATACCGGCAACGTGTATTTCACCCGACCGCTAGCAGTACCGATTGTTGACATATACGGATCCGTGGCTCAGGGGTCTTACTTTTTCGCCAACGAGGGTTTCGGCACATCCGGAAACATCGATTACTACTGCCCGCCAGACCCGGTGACGAACATGCAAAACTATAACTGCGGCGCGACACGTGTGGCCAATGATCTAATCGTTGCATTACTTGTCGCGGGGAATGGGGGGCCACAACTCCCCCTCAGCCTGGCACCACAAAATCGAGCCAAAGCATTTATAATTGTGATTGCAGGTCCAAACGGCTTCATGGTCAATGGCCAGACGTACGGACCTATCATTTCCTCTCCCGGTCCCGAGCATATCTATCAGCGACTCAATGACGCTAATAATAATGATCCAGAGGCAGCTTCGTCGAATATCAATCAAGCTGGGCTAGGGTTCCTTTATACTGTTGTGAGTTCTTTCTGTGTATCATGGACGATGGTCTCTGAAGATTACTTCACGCAGAACTACAGTACGGTGCTCGCGGAATCCCTCAAGAACGCCTACCCGGTTGCCGCCGTGGCCCCGGCAGCATTCACGGCCAGCTTGCAAGCACCCGATGAAATCGATTTCAGTTGGACCGACAGTTCCGTGAACGAGGAATCGTTTGTCGTGGAAGGCAGTGCGT
>CAZTDK010001274.1:0-1407 GCA_964611965.1 uncultured Binatia bacterium (SeqCode)
AGTTCTCCCGTAGTCCTTTAACGTACACCCTGTATTGTGTGGTGTACCATCGCAACTACGGCCTCCCTGGTGCAAAGCAGCACTCTCCGCACAAGGCACTGGACACCATCGGGCGCGAACAGTTGGCGGAGGCGGTGGTAAGGTTGTCTGAAATTGTGGCGGCTGACCGTGCGGACGAGGACGTGCCGAGTCGGTTCACTCGGTTTGCTCAAGCCTGCCGTCGCCAGACCGACAATATCAAACCTCGCGAAATTCGCTTCGCAACGCTCTACTCGCTCGCGTTCTGATCATAGGGACAACATGCCCCGGCGCATGCCTGGGTTGACGGGCGACCTGCAGGATAAGATCAGAACGGCAACAGCAATCAGCCAAGCGGGCGAGTTGGTAAGAGCTGCGGTCGCACCAGGAAGCAAGGCGAGCGTGGCGTTTCGACCAAGCCGCCTCGAAGCCTTGTACGAACTATCCTACCTTCGCGTATTTGTCTCCTGGGAGACCTTCTTGGAGGAAACCTTTCTTCGGTACACGTGCGGATACACATCAGTACACGGGATGGCAACCATGCGTGCCCCTCTCAGCTACTACCCGAGTCTAAGCGTGGCGTTTGCAGCAGTCGGTAGTGGAAACGACTTCATGCTTTGGCACAATCCCACCAAAGTAATCGCTCGGGTAAATCGATTCGTCGTGAACGGATTGCACGCCCAAGTGATAAGTTCGCAATCGACTCTTCTCGAGCATTTCGCTGCCATTCGGCACCGAATCGTTCACGATCAAGCCGACGCCCGCAAGAAGTTCGATTTTGCGTCGGTGCAGCTCGCAGGGCGGAGATACCCAGCATCCCGACCGGGGCGCCTGCTCCGCGATTGGAATCCGAACGCAACTCCTCCCCAACGCTGGCTCGAGACGATCGCCGATGAGCTACTGTCTCTCGCTGGGCAGATCGCCTAGAAGCCTCAGGTCGGCGGTACGCTGCTACGTCCTGCTTAGAGGCGTTGAACGCTCTGGAGAAGGTTCCGCGACGGTGGTAGCTGAATCGAGCTGCTGCTCGTACCGTACGTGGCGTCCGACCTGTAGTAGTACAGTCGTACAATTTGTACCCGTACTAGGTCGGTTGTACTGCGGGACGCGCCGGGAGGCGTGAAGAGCCTGGAGAAGCGATATCGGGCAGGATGGGTGGAGGTGAAGGCTTGGACGGGCATGTGAAGCAATCAGCCCGCTGGACTTGGACCCCAGGGTGAAGGACGTTGGTCGAACCTAGAACACGATGTTTGGCGTCGCTGAGCGGAAGAACGGCGGGGCATTCACACCGGGGTTCACACCGGATGAGACCTAAGTGCTTGACTTTATTGGATAGTACACACGCTTAGCAGGCGTGCGCCTTCGACCACTCGGCCACCTCTCCAAGCGCAA
>CAZTDK010001275.1:0-1405 GCA_964611965.1 uncultured Binatia bacterium (SeqCode)
ATTCTCGACGACCGGCAGTTGGTGGATGCCTTCGCGCTCCATGACGGCGTGTGCGGCGGCAAGGAGCTCGGTAGGCGTTGTGGTTGCGACGGTGCGCCGCATCACACTTTCAACAGAGGGTTCTTTCATTAATCAATCCTTCCCGCTTGTGGTCGGAGCAAGCTGCGTACCCCCTGGCGCTTCGGGAAAGGTCGCCACCGCACCAGCTTTGCCCGGAGCCGCTTCGCACGACCTGGAATTGCGCACAGGCGGTTTGGCAAAGGTGAGAGCGGCGCGGATCGCTGTCCGCCTGTCGTTCGCGGTTCTCCGTGGCACGGCATTGGCTCGAACGGAAGACGGGAGGAATCGAGGAGCCTGTCGGACTTGGCAACCCGGAGTGACCCAATGGGATGGGGGCCATAGGACGGACGCCGGCCGCAGGCCCTCGCGGAGTATGCCGACGGTACGTCACATCCGCTTTCACGGGCGCGGCGGGGAAGGGGTCAAGCTCGCCAGCCGCATCGTCAGCCGCGCCGCGTTCTGTGGCGGATCCGTGGTGCAGGACTCGCCGCTGTACGGCGCCGAGCGCCGCGGTGCACCGGTCGTCGCCTTCACCCGGGTGAGCGATCAGCCGATTCTGGAACGCGGCTCCATCGACTCCCCGGATGCGGTCGTCGTCATCGATGCCTCCCTGCTGGCACATCCCGGTGCAGCCGTGCTGCACGGGCTGGACCCGCACAGCCTGCTCGTCGTCAATAGCGTGCACACGGCGGATGACCTGCGCGCGCAACATGCGATCGTAGGACGCGTGGTGACCCTCGACGTATCCGGCATCGCTCTCGAGCTGCTCGGTCAGCACGTCTTGAGCGCGGTGGTCGCCGGATTCGCCATCAAAGCGACCGGTGTTGCCGCCTGGGATGTTCTCGTCGAGGCGGTCCGCCTGGAGTTGGGTGAGATCGGCCTGCCGGCGGCGCTCATCGAGCGCAACCTGGAGGCCACCCGGCGCGCGTTCGACACGGCACCGGCGCTGGGATTCTTGGACCGCGGCGTCGCCGGCACCGCCACTGGAGGCCCGCCGTTCACCCTGCCACGACTGCCGGCGCGCTGGGCGTCGCCGTCAATCGAGGTCGCGGCAACCTCCGCGCTGCGGACGACCGAAGGCTGGCGCATCCTCCGTCCGGAGATCCGTCTCGAGCATTGTACGCGCTGTTGCATCTGCTTCGTCCTCTGTCCGGAGGGTGCGATCGAGCTCGATGCGCAAAGCTATCCGGTCGTCGACTACGCACACTGCAAGGGCTGTCTGGTGTGCGTCACCGAGTGCCCGCCCAAGGCGGTCACGGCGCTGCGGGCGGCGGCCGCATGACCCGCGACTCGCTCACCGGCAATGCCGCCGCCGCATGGGGCGCACGCCTGGCTGACGTCGACT
>CAZTDK010001276.1:0-1402 GCA_964611965.1 uncultured Binatia bacterium (SeqCode)
GCCGCTCGTGACGCGCATGGCGAAGAAGGCCATCTATCGCGGTACCCACCACACGCTCGACGAGATGCTCGACTACGAATCCCTCAATCAAGGCATCACCTTCACCACCGCCGACGCACGCGAAGGCGTTAGCGCGGTCATGGAGAAGCGCGAGCCGAAGTTCGTCGGGAAGTAGCCGGGCGGCGATCAGAGAATCGCTTAAAGCGCGAAATGTGAAGGCCTGAAGAACTTCCTCTCGTGGAACAGTCAAAGGAATGGTCAATGCGCGTAGTCCTACGCGCGTAGTTTTCCGAGCTTCCGCTGCTGCCTCAGGGCGCATATTCTGATGAGGATGAAGCGGCGGTTTCGCGGAAGGCCAAACGCAAGCGTCCGGTGCCCGTGAGCGCTGACGCGCTGCTGAGCGCAGAGGATCCACCCGTGTTCCAGATCGAGCGCGCCAACGGCAGTTCTGCCGTCGTGCTCACGTGCGATCACGGTGGACGGGAGATCCCGCGGAAGCTGGCCAGATTGGGGCTCTCCGAGCACGAGCTGTCCACGCATGTGGCCTGGGACCTGGGCGTGGCCGAGCTTGGCCGGCGGTTGTCGGCTCGCCTCGATGCCTTTTTGATCGTCCACAACTACTCGCGACTGGTGATCGATGCGAACCGTCCCCCAGGCGCAGCCGATTCGATTGCCACGCTCTCTGAACGTACCCGCATCGCGGCAAACGAAGGGCTTTGGTCGGGCGAGGCGCGCCAACGATTCGAGGAGGTCTTCCAGCCCTATCACCAGCGTATCCGCGATGAGTTGGATGCACGCCGCGCCCGCGCATGCCCGAGCGTGTTGGTCACGCTGCACAGCTTCACGCCGGTGTACATGGACGCCGTGCGGCCCTGGCAGGCAGGCGTGCTGTACGGCCGAGACCCGCGACTCGCCCGGCTGGTGCGCGACGGGTTACGCCGCGACGGATCTCTCGTCGTCGGGGATAACCAGCCGTATGCGGTGAGCGATACCAGCGACTACACCATCGTCGTGCACGGCGAGCAGCGCGGCATTCCGCATGTGGAGCTCGAGATCCGGCAGGACCTCCTCTCCAGCGATGCCGGCGTGCAGAGTTGGGCCGAGCGCCTTGGGCGCGCTCTGGAGGAAGCGGTGCCGCAAGTGTCTCCAACGTAATTGATTTCAACGCCAGGCCTCCCCAGACGCGCAGACTGCCGGAAACGCGTAAGCGAAATCCACGCCCACCGAGAGATGTGACCATGCAAATTCAAGTTGGCTACGAGCTGATCTACAAGTGCCCACAACCGACACCGATGATCGTCACATTGAGCGTTCACTACAGCCGCATTTCGGACATCATCAAGCCCGACCACCTGGTGCTCAGCCCGTCGATTCCGATCCGGGCCTATCGGGATTCCTTCGG
>CAZTDK010001277.1:0-1397 GCA_964611965.1 uncultured Binatia bacterium (SeqCode)
GCTGCCAACCCTGCCGTCAAAGCCGCTTAGGAGCATTGCCAGTGAGATACGCGGCATCGTTCCAAGGATCGCATCCTTCGAGACGGCGCCTGAAGGGACGGCACCTCCTCAGGATGAGCGGAAAACTTCGCGGAAGCTCAAATGTTTCCTGACAACCACCGCTCACGCTGAGGAGGTCGCGTGTTCTCAGCGGCCGTCTCGAAGCGTGCCCGCCTGGCAGGATGGTTCTCACTCACTGGCATTGCGCGTGGAGAATGAAAAACAGGAAACCGGAAACAGAAAACGGAAGACGTGCAAACGGGCGTGGATTGTCCATTGACTAGTCTTGAATTGCAGCTGTTTCCGGTTTTCCATTTCTCGATCAAAGCCTTTGGAACACGCGATGAAGCGATCACCGGAGCCCTGGGGCTTCGTGGCCGCTGGCCGCCACATACTCCAGGTAGCCGCCGCCGTACGGTACCGGGCCGTTGGGGCCGAGCTCGAGGACGCGCGTGGAAAGCCGCGCCAGACAGCGGCGGTCGTGCGACACGAAGAGCATCGTCCCCTCGTAGTCGGCGAGGGCGCGGATGAGCATCTCCTTGGTGGCCATGTCCAGGTGATTGGTCGGCTCGTCGAGCACCAGGAAGTTCGGCCGGTCGTTGAGGATACGCGCCAGCACCAGACGCGCCTTCTCGCCGCCGGACAAGATGCGGCACGTTTTGTCGATGTCGTCGCCGGAAAACCCGAAGCATCCGGCCAGCGAACGCAACGAACCGCCGGTGGCCAACGGGAACGCCTCTTCCAGGGTCTGCAGCACGGTCTTGTCCGGCGCCAGCAGCTCCATCGCGTGCTGCGCGAAGTACCCCAGCTTGACGCTGGCGCCGATGCGAATCGAGCCACTATCCGGCCGGCTCTCGCCGGCCACGAGCTTCAACAGGGTCGACTTGCCGCTGCCATTGACTCCCATGACCGCCCAGCGTTCGCGGCGCCGGATCACCAAATCGAATCCATCGTAGATCACGCGCGCGCCGTAGCGCTTGCCCAAACCGGCAATCTTCACGACGTCGTCGCCGGAGCGGACACCCGCCGGAAAGTCAAAGAGCATGGTACTGCGGCGCTTCGGCGGCTCGAGCTTTTCGATCTTGTCGAGTTGCTTGATCCGCGACTGCACCTGCGCGGCTTTGGCGGCTTGTGCCTTGAAGCGCTCGATGAAACGCGTTTCCTTTGCGAGCTTTGCCTGCTGGCGCTGATACGCCGCCTCCGCCTGGGCGGTCGCCTGTGCCCGTTGCGCCTCGTAGAACTCGTAGTCGCCCGAGTAGCTGGTCAGCACACCCCCGTCGATCTCGATCACCCGTGTGACGATGCGGTTCATGAACTCACGGTCGTGCGACGTCATCAGCAACGCGCCCTCGTAGCCC
>CAZTDK010001278.1:0-1393 GCA_964611965.1 uncultured Binatia bacterium (SeqCode)
CCTGGGGTTTGGATGTCAGCGGCAGTCAGCTTCACGCCATCGTCACCGGGGGCTCAAGCCCTCGGCTCAAAAGGCCAAGCCGGCTTGAGCCGGCTCCCCTCGCCTCCCGCCGGACATGCGGGATTTGAGTCAGTTTCCGTCGTGGTTACGAAGCCTGCGAGTGCTTGCGCAGCTGCTGGGTGTTCCGTGCACCAGCAACTGCGTCCGCCGGTTTACAGCCCGGTTCACCGGGCTTTCTTTCATTCAGCCGCGGGTTTCAGCCCTCGGCGGCGGTCGATCTGGACACGCAGCAACCTCCAAACCCCAGGCTCGGGGCAACGCCTCGGGCTCGTAGATGGCGGACACATCTAGCGATGGTCACCGGCACGCTCATGAATGCCGCCCCAGTAGTCTGCGTGCGCGGCTTGCGAACGCGACGCGGCGCGACGGAGGTGCTGCGCGGCATCGACCTGAGCGTTGCTCGCGGTGAGGTCGTGGCGGTCATCGGGCCCTCGGGTGGTGGAAAGTCGACGTTGCTACGCGGACTCAACTACTTGACCCCGTTCAACGCTGGGACCGTGGAGATCGCTGACCAACAGCTGCGGCCGGGCATGAGCGAGCGCCGCGATGCCGCGGCACTGCGTGCGGTGCGGCTGCGCGCCGGCATGGTCTTCCAAGGGTTTCACCTCTTTCCGCATCTGACGGCGATCGGCAACGTCATGGAAGCCCCGCGGCGGGTGCTCGGTCTCGACGCCGCAGCGGCGCGCGCGCGTGCGGCACAGCTGCTGGCGCGTGTTGGTCTGGCGAGCCACGCAGACGCCCACCCGCACACGCTCTCCGGTGGCCAACAGCAGCGTGTGGCAATTGCCCGCGCCCTCGCCGTGCAGCCGCAGGTGCTGCTGCTCGACGAGCCGACGTCGTCACTCGATCCGCAATTGGTTGGTGAGGTCCTCGCGGTGTTGGCCGATCTGGCCGCCGCCGGCCAGACGATGCTGATCGTCACCCACGAAATGGGCTTCGCCCGCCGCGTCGCGCATCGTGTGCTTGTGCTGGTGGCCGGCGAGATCGTCGAGAGCGGCAGCGCCGCGGCGGTCCTCGATGACCCGCAGCATCCGACGACGCGCGTATTCCTGGGCAGACAGCGCGCCTGAGGATTGAAGAGAATCACGAAAGCATGAGAGGGCGAAAGCACGAAAAAAATGAGAATGGGATGCTCATTTCCCCCTTTCGTGATTTCGAAATTTCGTGTTTTCGTGATTCTCCGAGGGGTTCGTCAGGTCTTTCGATGTCAGAATCGTGATTCGATGTCGATCCGGAGCCGGTTCATTCGACATTACAACGGAACCACCCACGACGTGGCTTGTGGGTGGAGCGATATCGTGGAGAATCTGCCTGTGGAGTTCGGGCAAAGGTC
>CAZTDK010001279.1:0-1392 GCA_964611965.1 uncultured Binatia bacterium (SeqCode)
CCTGCCGCAGGCCATCAAACTGTTTGCCGACAACGTGGACCGCTTCCAGCATGGCGAGCCCTTGCAGCACCGGTTCGATCGTCAGCGCGGCTATTGATCGGCTGAACGAGCCCACCGCCTGCGAGGCAACCAAGGAAGAAAGGGAAATGGAAAACCGGGAATGGCGAGCCGGACATTCTCAACCGGCAGCTGAACGTCCGCCCCATTGGTCCGTTCTGCATTCTCGCTTCCCGGTCTTCTATTTTCTTCTCTGCGAAGCCTGCCAAACGGCCCATTCCGAAACACCGCCTGCAGGCACCGAGCCGTTGCGGGTCGCGGTGGGGCACAGTACACTGCAATACAGCCAAAGGAATTCTGCATGAGAAGCGGGAGAACGGGATGACGCGTGGCAAGCCACTGCGCGTGGTGCTCATCAAGCCGAGCAAGTATGCCGCCGACGGTTCCGTCGAGCGGTTTCGCCGTGGCTTCATGCCGAACAGTACATTGCCGCATCTCGCGAGTATGACACCGGGGCGGATCGGTGAACACGACGTCAAGGTGTATCGTGTCGACGAGTACGTCGAAACCACCTTACGCTATCTGCGCCTGCTTGAACGTGATCCCGACTATGTGACTCTGGTGGCCTTGGTTGGCGTGCAGACGCATCAATTTCATCGCGCCCTCGACCTGGCCGCGTATGCCAGGGCGCACGGCGTCGAACACGCGATTCTCGGTGGGCCGCACCCAATGACCTGCGACACGACGGAGCTGCAGGGCCACGGAGTGAGCTTCGCGCTTTCCGAGGCCGAGATCATTTGGAAACAGATTCTCCTCGACGCCGCCGACGGCGAGTTGCAGCCGGTCTACGGCGGCACGCTGCGCTGGGAGATGCGTCTTGACCCGCCGCCCCTCGAACCGCCGTCGCGGCGCGTGCTCGCGCGCTACGCGGTCCCCATGCTGGGCGTCTATCCGGCGCGCGGCTGTCCCTATCGCTGCAACTTCTGCTCGCTGATCAAGATCGCCGGGCGCCAGATCCGCAGCCAACCGGTGGAAACCACCATGGCAACGCTGCGCGCCGCGAAAGCCGCGGGTGTCCTGCTGATCATGTTCACCACGGACAACTTCAACAAGTATCCAGAGGCTCCGGAGCTACTGCAGGCGATGATCGATGAACGACTCGACCTCGCCTTCTTCGTGCAATGCGACACCCAGGTGGTCAAGCAGGAAGGCTTCATCGAGCTGTTGGGACGGGCCGGTTGCTACCAGATGTTCATTGGCGTGGAATCGTTCGATCGCCAGACGCTGCTCGAGGCCCACAAGAATCAGAACCATCCGGAGCGCTACGTCGAGTTGGTGCGCCTGTGCCGAAAGTACGGTATCGGGTCGCACTTCTCGAACATGATCGGCTTCCCC
>CAZTDK010001280.1:0-1389 GCA_964611965.1 uncultured Binatia bacterium (SeqCode)
GCGTGGCGAGATAGGGGGTATTGTTGTCCTTGAATTCGGCGGTCGCATCAAACGCCACGTTGCTGCACGTGGCATTCAGCCCGACGTCGAGCGGTACCGCCCCGAGCACCGCGGCGACGGTCAGGATGTTGGGCAACAGAGCCTGCTGGTCGTGGTAGGAGTAGCGTACGCAGGCTGAAAACCGGGTCACGCAGGCATTCAGGAAGTCCTGGGCGCCGACGACTTTGCGCGGTTTCAGGTTGAGATCGTCCAGCCATTGCTGGTCGTAATCATTCATCTCGACGTAAACCGAGCCGCCGGGCACGCGATTGTTGAGGCCGGCACAAGCCTGTACCGCCAATTGCAGCGGCGCGGGGGCCGTCGAATCGAGGGCGACGACCGTGACTCCGCCGGTGTCCGGATTGCCGGTCTCCTCGCTGCTCTCGCCGCAGGCGGCAAGCGTGACGGCAAACGCCGCAATCACGATGACTGGAAACAACGCCGAGCGAAAGGACACCGTCATCAACCTCCTGTGCGACTAGCCCCGAGATTCTTTGAATGACGCGACGGATATTTTCAAGCGGCAGCGGAACCGACGAGTTTTCGGGCGTGACCTCGCGCCCGGCGAAGAGCGCCGCGCACAGGAGCCGGCCGCGTTTGGTGAGTTGATGACGATGGGTTAGGGCGATCTTCTTGATGACACCGTGGGTGCGGAGCAGTCGGAGCTGGCGGCTGATGCGGGCGGCGCCGCGCCGCGGTCCGGGTGGGAGGACCCGGCTGGTCGGGCGACGCACCAGCACGCCGACGAAGGGCGCGCCCCCATCGGGAAAGCCCAGAAGATGCTCCGCACGTACGGCGGGTTCTCGACCCTTTTTCAACGGGCTGCTAAAGGAGCATGCTACTAGGAGTTCGAGTAGCAATTGGACGGGAAACCGGGGGTAAGACTCGGACCGCGGTGAACCGGAAGCGGATGGACGACGGACCAGGAGTCCGCAGGAGCGACGATCGGCACTCCGAACGAGCTGACCTACGCACGAACACAGGCCAATTTTCGGCCGTCTCGTTTGTCAGCCACCGACCGGTGATTGACGGCCGCGAGCTACCGTGCGGGGCCTTCTGAGGGTTCCCTAGTTGAAGGGTTATCGAGGATTGTCTATTTCTGGGTTCCAAATTTTTCTTGACGCGGAAGGAATTCCTATGACGAGAGCTGCTTTGACGATGGCCGTGTGCGCCACGCTGCTGTGGTCTGGGACAGTGCTGGCGACACCAACCGAGGAGGCCAGCCTCAACACCTGCCAGAACGCGGTGAAAGTGGCCGCAGCGGCCTTTGTCAAAAACAAGGTGGCCGCCATCGGGACGTGCTTGCAGGCGATCTCGACGCAGATGGTCAAGAACAACGTCAGCGACGCG
>CAZTDK010001281.1:0-1388 GCA_964611965.1 uncultured Binatia bacterium (SeqCode)
GCCTGCGCGCCGTCGCCACTGCGCCCGTCTTCGGTTACTTTGGAAGCGAGTTCGGTTTTGGCGCCATCGGCGGGCACTTGTATCAGGATTCCGACGTGGGTGTGCGCGGAGGGCGCGCCGCCATCCGGATTCTCCGCGGTGAAGCGGCGGGGACCATCGCGCCGCAGATCATCGAGCAGGTCGCTCCCGTATACGATTGGCGTGAGCTGCTGCGCTGGGGCATCAGCGAGGCGCGCTTGCCTGAGGGTAGTGTCATTCGTTTTCGTGAGCCGACGTTCTGGGCGCTCTATTGGCGGTGGGCCATTGGGATTCTCCTGTTCGGCTTGTTCCAAACCGGGCTGATCATCACCTTGTTGGTCAATCGCGCCAGGCGACGCGTGGCTGAAACCGCGGCGCGCGATTTCAGTGGGCGCCTGATCCGCGCCCACGAGGAGGAACGCGGGCGACTGGCGCGGGAGTTACATGACGACGTGACACAGCGCCTGGCGCGGCTGGCCATCGATGCGGCACAGGTCGAGCGTCTGCCTCCCGGACCGGTGGTGAGCGAAACGATGAGTGGGGTGCGCGACGGTCTGGTGCGCTTGAGCGAGGATATCCACGCGCTGTCGTACCGCCTGCACCCGTCGACTCTGGAGGATCTCGGTTTGGCTGCCGCGCTCAATACGGAATGCGAGCGCTTCGCGCGGCAGGAAGCCATCCTGGTCGAGGTGAAACTCTGTGAGATCCCTGCATCGGTACCTCCTGAGACGGCGCTCTGCCTGTTCCGCATCGCCCAGGAAGCGCTCCGCAATGTCGGGCGCCACGCCAAAGCGAGAGCGGTCGACGTGTCGCTGCGGTGCCTGGACGGTGGGTTGCAGCTGGCGCTGCGTGATGACGGGGTAGGCTTCGACCGACGTCACCGCAGTCAGGGCATGCACCTGGGTTTGGCGAGCATGCAGGAACGAGTGCAACTGTTGGGCGGCACGATCGACATTGACAGTGGGCCCGGTCACGGTACAACCATCCTCGCCTGGGTGCCGCTGCAGGAATCGTGATGACACGCGCGCGTGTATTGTTGGCCGACGATCATCGGCTCGTTGCCGAAGGCTTGAAGAGCCTGCTCAGCGTCGAGTTCGATCTCGTCGGTGTCGTGGAGGACGGCCGCGCCCTGGTGGCGGCAGCCAAACAATTGCGTCCCGACGTCATCGTCGCCGACATTACCATGCCGCATCTGAACGGGTTGGATGCTCTTCCGCACCTCAAGAAGGAAGATCCTAGTGTCAAGGTGGTGTTTCTGACCATGCACAAGGACGTGGCCTACGCGCGACGGGCACTGGAGTCCGGCGCATCGGGATTCGTGCTCAAACACTCTGCAGCGACCGAGCTCATCGATGCCGTCCGGGCGGCGG
>CAZTDK010001282.1:0-1387 GCA_964611965.1 uncultured Binatia bacterium (SeqCode)
ATTTTTCCCATTGGGCTCCCCGATCAAACGAAATGGACGTGGAAATACGCCCATGTCTTCGCACGCGCTCCGGGTAACGGTCAAGGTGGATTCGGGATTCGGGATCAGGAGCCTCGCAACGCAGGGGTAGGCAAGACCGCCGCTCTTGTGGCATTCCTCGGCGCGGGAGGATCACCATGCGTCTCAAGGACAAGGTCGCCATCATTACGGGAGGCGGATCAGGGATCGGACGGGCCGGCGCGCTGGCGTTGGCGCGTGAAGGGGCCAAGGTCGTCGTATCGGATATCAACGTTGAAACCGGGGCGGCGGCGGTCGCGGCCATTCATTCCCGCGGCGGTGAGGCACATTTCATCGCCGCGGATGTCAGCCTCGCAGTCGACTGCGAACGGCTGGTTCAGGAAACCGTCGCCGCGTACGGCGCGCTCCACATTCTCTACAACAACGCCGGCATCGCCCTACCCTTCGACGACGGCTTCACGGCACGCGTCGATCCCGCGGTGTGGGACCGGGTTATTCGCACCAACCTGTCGAGCGCGTTCTACTGCTCGCACTATGCAATTCCCGAAATGGTGAACGCCGGCGGCGGCGCTATCATCAACACCGCGTCGTCGATGGCGCACCTGCCGCACGGCGGCCTCGACGGCTACGCCGCGTCGAAGGGCGGCGTCGCGGTACTGACGAAATCGATGGCGCCCAGCTGCGGCATGCTCAACATCCGGGTCAACGCCATCAGCCCGGGCTACGTCGACACGCCGATGAACGCGATGATCTGGCAGAGCGACGAAATGAAGGCCGCCTTCGCCAAAGGCCACGCCACCGGGCTGCAGACAGCGGAAGAGATCGCCGAGGTCGTCGTCTTCCTCGCCAGCGACGACTCACGCAGCTTCACCGGCGCCGTGCTCAACTGCGACCGCGGCTGGACAGCGTTCAAGCAGCCGGATCTGCTCAGAGGCTGATCGCTGCTGGCAGGTCGCTGCTGGCCGCTCAACTTCCCGCAGCGTGGGCGAGCGTTGTTGTCTGTCTCAGGGCGATCTGCGATCCGCGATCTGCCATCAGCCTCTCTTGACTCAAAGACGAACTTTCCCGAAAAGGGTCAGCCATGAGTAAACCAATATCGATGGATCTAGTTGGCATGACGTTCGAGCCGGTGCCCTTCACCTGGAGCGCCAAGGACGTCATGCTGTATGCAGTTGGGGTGGGTGCCAAGCCCGAGGGCGAGCTCGAGTACGTCTTCGAAGGCAAAGGGCCGAAGGTGCTACCGACGTACGCGGTGATTCCCGGCATGTTTTCGATGGGCGGGCTCATCTCGAACGTCGAGGTCAACCTGGCGATGCTGCTGCACGGCGAGCAATCGATCACCTTGCACCGCGAGATTCCGCCCGAAGGC
>CAZTDK010001283.1:0-1382 GCA_964611965.1 uncultured Binatia bacterium (SeqCode)
TCGCTCCTTCGAGCCGAAGCGCTGCGGGATGTGATTGTGGCTCACGCCGAGTTGGCGGGCGACCTCACGCACCGACATCCCCTCGAAGCCACGCTCGGCAAACGCATCAAGGGTGGCGTCGAGGACGTCAGGATCGGAAGGGCTCGATTCGTCGACGGCTGGTGGCCGCCCGCGGCGGCGTGGCGCTGCGTGGTTGGGTGCTGCCGCTCGTGGAGCTGGCTTGTGCGATCGGGCCATTGCAATGCCCCTCAGTGGCGTCTCCCCTTAGAATACGACCATCCAAAAGGAAAGGTACGCGTTGAAGGACGTTCGAGTCTATCGCCAAGAAGCTCCCAACATCCGGTCCGTCGCTCGCATCATTGTCAGCTTTTCGTCACAAAGGATTCACGCGCCATCCATCGAAGTCGGCGAAACGTGCGTGCTATCGTCCGCCGCATGTCAATGCGCGCTGGATTGTCGGTCGTTCTGTTGCTGGTTCTACTCTCCTTCGCCGGCTGGGGCGGAGAACGCTCGAACGCTGTTGGGGCTGCCGCGTATGCGTCGGGGCTGCCCGATCCCGCTCTCGAGCTCGCCGCGAGTCCCAGCGTTACGGCGATTGCGTCGCCTACTCCGGCGAGCGCCGCGACCGTGACTCCCTCGTCCGCGGAATGCGTCGGCGATTGCGACGGCAACGCGAACGTGTCGATCGATGAAATCATCACGCTCGTCCGGATCGCGCTCGGAGAGGTGCCGGTGTCCGGGTGTCTCTCCGCGAATGCCGACGGTTCTGATGCTGTGACGGTCACCGACGTGCTGAGCGCTGTCGGCAACGCCCTCAACGGTTGTGTCGAGCCGCGCGAGTCGTGCACCTTTACCGGCGGCGCCACGGTCAAGGAAACCCTGGGCCTCACCGAAGCGGCACGCCTAGCCATTCCCATCAAGCACGTCATCATCTTGATGAAGGAGAATCGTTCCTTCGATCACATCTTCGGAACGCTGCACGAGCAGGGACAGCCAGACTCGGAGCCGATTCCCGCAGATTTCCGGAATCCCACGTCTTCGACACACAAGAGCTTTGTCTCCCCCTTTCACGCGCCGACCACCTGCTGGACCCAGGATCCGGGACACCAATGGCTGCCCATGCATCTCCAGGTCAACGGCGGATTGATGGACGGCTTCATCATTTCCGCCCGTTTCAGCACGACCTCCGACGGCGGCTTTGTCATGAGCTACTACGATCAAACCGACTTGCCCTTCTACTATTGGATGGCCTCGACGTTCGCACTCAATGATCGTCATTTCGCGTCGGTACGCAGCGGCACCTTCCCGAACCGCGACTATCTGCTCCTTGGGACTTCCGACGGCGTGATGGCCACCGGCGGCGGTTACCCGCATCCTGACAC
>CAZTDK010001284.1:0-1379 GCA_964611965.1 uncultured Binatia bacterium (SeqCode)
AGGAAGAACTCATGTCGAAGAAAGCCGTGTTTGGGATTGCGTCCACCGAGGTCCAGGCCGAGCACATTGCGCGGGCGCTCAAAGTGGAAGGATTCGCCGGAGATGATATCTCGGTGTTGTTTCCGGACAAGACGGGAACCCGTGATTTCGCTCACGAACAACATACGAAGGCGCCGGAGGCCGCGGCGACGGGGGCCGGCACGGGTGGCGTACTCGGCGCCGGGCTCGGGTGGCTCGTCGGGATCGGTACGCTGGCGATTCCGGGCGTGGGTCCGTTCATTGCCGCCGGTCCGATCATGGCGGCGCTCAGCGGTGCCGCCGTCGGGGCCGCAGTCGGTGGTGTGACGGGCACCCTGATTGGCCTCGGAATCCCCGAGTACGAGGCCAAGCAATACGAAGGGAAACTCCGCGAGGGTAATATCCTGATATCGGTTCACACCGAAGACGGGAAGCAGGTGGAGCGTGCCAAGGCGATATTCAAACGCGAAGGTGCGCACGACATTTCCTACACCACCGAGGCGCCGATACGGCGTGCGTCGTGAAGGCGCCCCGGTGAGGGGGGCGGAGTCGGCTGTGGCCGGCTTCCCCTCCGCTAAGTTTGATAGGAGGAGACACATGAACTTGTCGAATCAACGCGGGGAACTGGGTTGGGTTGTTCTGTGGCTGCTGGGCATTCCCATTCCGCTGCTCCTCGTCCTCTTTGTGTTGCGCGGGTGCACGTGACCCCGCGCCATTCCATCAGTCCCAAAAAAGGAGCGATCATGAAAATTGAGGAGATTTTGCAAGCGCTTCCCTCGAAGGAAGACATTGCTAGCGCGGTCGGCTTGGGAACCCAGGCCTCCACTACCAGCGATCTGTATAGCGCATTCGGTATCTTTGGGGCGGGAATGATTCTGGGTGCCGGGCTCGCCATCTTGTTTGCCCCGAAGGCCGGACACGAAATCCGTCACGATCTGGCGCAGCGGGTCGGTGAGATGAGCGAACATTTTCGCGCCCACGCGCCGCAGCCGGGAATGCCGGCGAACGGGCCGAGCGCCTGAGCCTGCAGGGCAACTCCTACCGAGCGATTGTGTAGAAACCGCCGCTGCGGCGTATCCTCGGCTCCGGGCGCGGTGTCCGCATTGAATGCGCTGAGCAGGCACGGTGCGTGCTCACCCAAGCGCCAGAGCCTCGGTTCTGACCAGGAAAGGAAGAAAGCCATGTCCTTACTGCTCCTACTCATCTTGATCCTGATCGTCGTCGGCGGGTTGCCGACTTGGGGCTATCACCAATATGGCTATGGGCCCTCCGGGGTCGGCGGAATCGTGCTGCTGGTGGTGATTATTCTCCTCTTGACCGGCCGCTTATGAATCGACCCGTATAGCGCGGTTTCCGCAAGG
>CAZTDK010001285.1:0-1378 GCA_964611965.1 uncultured Binatia bacterium (SeqCode)
GCGATTCGAGCTGGGACTCGAGAAGCCCGATCCGCGCCGCGCCCTGGGCAGCGCGCTGACCATCGCGGTAGCTTACATCATTGGCGGGTTTATTCCCCTCGGACCCTATATTACCCTGAAAGCAACGATGGCGCTGCCGGCCTCGGTTGCCATTACCCTGCTGGCGCTGGCGATCTTTGGATACGCGAAGGGGCATTTCACGGGGGCGTCCCCGGTGCGCAGCTCTCTGCAAACCGTAGTGATCGGCGGCTTGGCCGCCGCGGCAGCATTCGTGATTGCCAGGGCGATCTCCTGAGGGCCTGCGGCCAGCGCGGTACAACCTCAAGAGGGAGGGTCTCATGAATGATCGATCAACAGCGTTGCTCCTGATTGCCGTCGCATTGGCGGGGTACGGGTTGTACATCGCGGGCTACGTACCGGCGATGCTGATCGGCCCACCGATGCCGCTGTTGCTGATCGGCTTCGTTCTGCAAGCGCTGTGTGCGCTCGTGGCCGCCTTCGGTGTGTGGCGCCGCCAGTCGTGGGCCGCCGGCGTGGTGGTGCTGCTGGGGGTATGCATCGCTGCCACCTGGCTCATCGAGGGGTTCGTCCTCGGCATCGTCGCCTGGCTGCACGCCCTGCTGGTCGCGGTATTCGCCATTCTCGTCGCCTTGATCATTGCGGCGTACCTCAACCGCAAGCAGGGATTGGGGATCGGCTGATCATCGCCGGGTGCATCCACGATCGCCGCGCGACGTGAGCTCAGCGGCCGTGCCCCTGGACCTGTCGTCGCGGCGCAAGGTGGCAGCCAGCAGTTTCATCGACTGCGCTAGGACCGCCGCGTTCCCATGAGAGCAAACGATTTCGCAAGCTCGACAAGGCGCATCTCGGACGAACGTTCTAGCTACTTTGACATCACGAACGCTATTCCCGGCATGGCCGTTGCTGCCACACCCTACAGGAAAGGAGGACCACCATGGCCAGTGGCAAATCGGATAAACTCAAGGGACGGGTGAGGGAAGCCGCGGGGAGCCTGACCGGCGACAAGAAGCTGAAGCGTGAGGGGCTGGTCGATCAGGCCGTCGGCAACATCAAGCAGATAGTGGAGGACGCTCTCGAGATGTTCAGAAACTTTTTGGATTGGCTCAAAAGTGTGTTCGCTTGAAGGTAAAGCTGCCACGACATTGTAGAAAAGGTCGGCGAGCTTGGCGAACATCTGCGCGCCAAGGTTGCACAGCCCATCGCGCCGGCCAACCCACCCAGCGCCTGAGCTGCGGACAGAAAGGAGAACGTCATGTCACTGCTGCTTCTGATTATCCTGCTACTCATCGTCTTTGGTGGCTTGCCCAACTGGGGCTACCATAACTACGGGTATGCGCCATCCGGGATCGGCGGCATC
>CAZTDK010001286.1:0-1378 GCA_964611965.1 uncultured Binatia bacterium (SeqCode)
AATCCGGTGACCGCACGCGCGTACCAATTGCCGATGATCGAGACCAGCACGCGGTGCCTCTCCCACTTGACCACACGCACACCACCACGGTAGCGCGAGCCCAGGACGAGATCGTAATCCTGCGCGGCGGTCAACAGGTCGGTAAGCTGCTCTGGGTTGTGCGAATGATCCGCGTCCATTTGGCAGATGAATTCGTACGGCTGCGCCAGCGCCCACTTGAACCCGGCAATATAGGCGGGACCGAGGCCGAGCTTGGCGGGACGATGCAACACGTGCACGCCAGGGCAGGCGCGCGCCAGTCGATCCGCGACGACACCCGTACCGTCCGGCGAGTTGTCGTCCACGATCAACACGTCGCAACCCGTCGTGTGCGCGCAGATCTGCTCCACCAGGGCGAGCAGATTGTTGCACTCGTTATAGGTCGGAATCACCACCAAGGCGTCGTTCATTCGGATCTGCCATTCTCGATGCAGAGGAGGTGCACCAGTGGTTCGCTCCAATCTTGCGAGCCGGCAGCGACCAACGGGAGCGGACCATAGAAAACACGCCGGCTGCAAGCCCCTAGAGGATGAAGTGCTCCAGTTGGCGGTTGGTCGTCCACAGCTGGAACATTTGCATGTCGCGGTCGTCGGCGGATTCCAACTTGTGCATCAGATAGTCGAAGATTGATTTGTGCTTCCTGCACCACACCGAGTCACGCATGTGGCCGTGCAGGCTTCCCTGGGTCTTGTAGTTGTACTCAACCTGCTGGCCGCACCACGGCTTGTACACGCAGCTCACGCAGTCCGGCTGGCCGTCGTTGAGACCGGCCATCACCAACGCCCGCGTCGCGGCGTTGGTCATCAGCTGGCGGTAGCTATCGTCCACAGTGCCGATCTTGAACATGTCGTCGCCCATGGCCGCAACCATGCGTCCCTCGTCGGACGAATAGATACTGCCATCCGGCGCGTAGCCCAGCTGCCCGATGCAGGCGCCGCCCGGTATGCGCAAGTCGAGGAAGTTGGGCTCCTCGTCGGCCAGGATCTTGTTGAGCATGATCGCCGCGTGGCGCTCCATCACCTGGATGCCCTGGCGGTTGAGCTCGATGATGTAGTCGACGGCGTTGGCGTAGAATTCGAGAAACTCGTCCATCGAGTACCCCAGGGTTTTGGCGCTCTTGGCGGCAAAACCAAACGGGTCCAGCTTGCGCAGGAAAACGGCGCGGCACCCGGCCTCGACGAACTGATCCACCACGTCCTTCCAGCGGGTGAGACTGGGTCGAGTAATCGTCGGGAGCGCCTCGACGCGGTAATGGTTCCTATCCAGGCCCATTTCCGCATAGCGTTGGTTGATCTTCTTCATCCAGGCCAGCACCAGCTCGTGGCTGTTGCCGCCTTTG
>CAZTDK010001287.1:0-1377 GCA_964611965.1 uncultured Binatia bacterium (SeqCode)
GCCGTACTGAGTTCACCCGCCGACGCTCCGTTCCCCTCGATGACATCATGATCTGGGTGGTGAGTGCCGAAGACCTGCTGCTCTCCAAGCTCCACTGGGCGAAGGACAGCCACTCCGAATTGCAGCTCGGCGACGCACGGAATATCATCGCGGCCGTGACTGATCTGGACTGGCCCTATCTCGAGCACTGGGCAGAAGAGCTCGGCGTGGCATCCCTGCTTGCGGAGGTACGCGCGTGACAGATACGGCGCGCTCGATCCAGGATCGTTACCGGAACATGCTCATGCAGCGTTCCGGCGTGGACCGGCTGCGCATGGGATGCGAAATGTTCGACGCCGCACGCGTCCTCATGCGCGCCAGCCTCGGCGATCCGCGCGAAGCCCGCACGCCGGAGCTCAATGCCCGCCTGTTTCTCCGCACCTACGCCGGCGATTTCACCGCAGAGCAGGTGGCCCGGATTGTTGCCCATCTGCGGCACGCCGAGCCGTGAAGAGGCTGTTTCAAAAGCACTTGCTGCAGGCACGGAGGCCTGCAGCCACTGGCTCATCTTTCCAGTGGGCAGGACCCGCGGGTCCCCTGCGTTGAAACCACACTGCCGAAGCGATACATAACCCGTCTGAAATCCTTCCAAGGGGAGACGTGTAGGCATGGCAACGGTCATTACTTCCGAATGCATCAACTGCGGGGCGTGCGAGCCCGAGTGCCCGAATACGGCGATCTATCAAGGCGGCGTCGAGTGGGAGCTGAATGGGGCGACCCATCCGGCGGTCGCGCAAGACATCTTTTATATCGTCCCGGAGAAGTGCACCGAGTGCGTCGGCTTCCATGATCACGAAGCCTGCGCCGCCGTGTGCCCGGTCGAGAGTTGCGTTCCCGATCCGGCCATCCCCGAGACCGAAGCCGTGCTCATGGCACGGGCGCGGGAGCTCCATCCCGGAGAGGAATTCCCGGCCGACTTTCCGTCACGCTTCAAAAAGGAAGGCGCGACAGCTCCGGCGGAAGCGGCTGCCGCACCGGTGGTAGCTCCCGTCGCCGCGTCGGTCGCGTCAACGCCGGTCGCGGCGCCGGCGGCAGCTCCAGCCGTAGCCAAAGCCGCGGCTCCTCTTGGAGCGCGCGTCGAGAAGGCCCTCGTGGCGCCGAAGGCGGCCGCACCCGCGCCGGCTCCGCCGCGCAAGGAAAAGGTGTTCCCCGGCGAGCTCCCCGGCAGCTTCGAGGCCGCGCTCGCCAAGCTTGATGCGCGCCGTGCGGGCACCTCGACCCGTACCAAGGTCTTCGCGTTTCTGGCCCAGCCGCTGCTTGGTGCGCTGCCATACTCACAGAAGAAGGCCATCGAAGATGCGGTGGGTGATCCACGCATCTTCACCGCCGCCGGCACCG
>CAZTDK010001288.1:0-1369 GCA_964611965.1 uncultured Binatia bacterium (SeqCode)
ACCGTCGCCGAGCAGAATCGACACGGAGTTGGAAATCCAGTTTGCGACCGCCAGGTCGAGGTGGCCGTCGCCGTTGAAGTCTCCCACCCTCACGGAGAGAGGGTCACTCCCCACGGCGAAGTTGGTCGCTGCTCCGAAGCTGCCCGTGCCGCCGCCGAGCAGGATCGACACGGTGCCGGGGCCGGCGTTTACCACCGCCAGGTCGAGGTGGCCGTCGCCGTTGAAGTCCCCAACCGCGACGGAGTCAGGGGCACTTCCCGCCGCGAGCGGTAGCGCAAGCGGAGGATTGAATTGCGGTGTGGCGCATGACGCGCGCCCGGCGCGTGGATTCGCAAAGCACAAGGCGGCAACCAATCCGGCCGCGATTGCGCGGTGCACACGCCGTCGTGCGGCCGTGCCGACGAAGATCCTCCGCCTCCTCCTGCATTCGCCCGGCGCGTTTGCCTGAATCGTTTCGATCTTATTCGCACCGACCTCTGTGAACCACAGGTTCCCATCGGGTCCGACCATATCGCCGGCGTCGGCAGTCGGAAGGGGGTGTTCCGTAGATTGCCCTAGTGCCGATGTCGCGGTCGGCGCGATGAACAGAAGTGCCAGAGCAGATTGAGGTCTCATCCGGTCCGACCTTTCCCCGCCTCAGCCTCCTTTTTGCACAAGCGGCGTCATTTTGCACCAAGAAACCGTCCCAGCTCCAACAACTGCTGTGGTTCGCCAAGATACCGTCCGCGGTGCTCAGGCAGTCTCTCGCCACTCGTAGCAGTGGTGAAGACCGCCGATACGGGGCAGTGAGGTCACCGTGGCCGTTGGCGAGGACGCGGCGCACGCAAGAACGAGCGACGGGCGGGTCCTTGCCGAGCCACAGATGCGTTCGGTCGTTGTGATAGTGATCTTGAACTTTTGGTACCTGCCCGTAAAAGCGATCGACAAGGAGCGGGTGCCGGGGTCAAAGTTCGACGCCGCGACGCTCATGAAAGTCAGGCTCCGAGTGCGTACCCGCGCTCCTACTCTGAGTCCAACGGCGAGTTTCACGCCGACGATGACCCGTACGCAAACTCAGACACCGACCATCACCGCTTCACCAACCCCGACTTCGACGGTGACCCCCACGGTACGCCGGCGTCTTGGGAGATCTCCCCTCCCTAGACGAGTCTCGATCGCGCTTCCGCCGCGGTGTGTAAACCGGCTGCATCGGGCTTCCAACCCGACGGTCATCGCTTTGTTATCGCGCACTTGCGCGCGCCGGGTGCCACTGGGGCGCCGTTGTGTCAGCACCCCCTTTCAGGCTTGTCAGCCGCGTTGGGATCGGTTTCACGTTACGGAGACACTCGACGTGTGCCGGACGAACAGCCGACCGTACCCGATCGACGGC
>CAZTDK010001289.1:0-1367 GCA_964611965.1 uncultured Binatia bacterium (SeqCode)
AGATCAAGGTGTATGGCGAAAACAAGACCGGTCTCGAACGCCGCGGCTTTTCCGGCATCTACTGCCCGAGCTTCGGTGACGGAGTGGGCCTGTGCGAAGCGTTGGCGCTCTGCACCAAAGAGATCATCTTTGGGACGGCGATCGCCAACATCTACCTGCGCCATCCCTCCGACTACGCACAAACGGTCACGCTGATCCACGAGCTCAGCCGCGGCCGCTTCCGCTTCGGCATCGGCGTGAGCCACGTGGTGATGAACGCGCGGCTCGGTGTGAAGACCGGCAAGCCGACGGCCGACATCCGCAGCTTCGTCGATGACTTGCGCAAAGGGGCACAGCGCTGGGGCGATCTGCCGCCGATCGTCCTCGCCACGCTGCGCAGGAAAATGGTGCAGCTGGCCGCCGAGATCGCCGACGGCGCGGTGTGGGCCAACGCCGCCCGCTCCCACATGCAGACGTCCCTGTCCTATCTTGGAGACGCGGCACGCAGTGCGGGCAACATGATTCCCACCTGCATCTCCGAGGATCGCGCCGCCGCGGCCGCGGTGAACCGCAAGACGCTGACCATGTACGTCATGCTGCCGCATTACCAGAAGTATTGGATCGAGGCGGGCTACGAAGACGAGATGCGTGCCATCCAGGGCGCGGTCGCGGCCAAGGAGTACGACAAGATCCCCAGCCTGATGAGCGAGCGCTGGCTCGCCGACTGCACGCTGTTCGGCTCGGTAGCGGAGGTCCGCGACGGCGTCGAGGCGTGGTACGACGCCGGAGTGAGCACGCCGATCCTGGTGCCGTCATCGACCAGTGGCGGCCAGATGCAGGCGCTGCAGGAGCTGTTTGCGGCGTTCCAGTGAACAGAGGAAGAACCTCACGCCAAGACGCAAAGGCGCCAACACAGATCCCAAGAGGACCCCGCCCGTGTTATTGAAGCGGCGACGGCTGCGGTCGCTGTCTGAAACCACCACATGCGCCGCCTGAAAGGAGCCCATCATGGCTGAGCTCATTCTGCATCACTACGACACGTCGCCGTTCTCCGAGAAGATCAAGACAATCCTGGCGTACAAGGACCTACCGTGGCGCGCCGTCGAGCAGCCGACGATCATGCCGAAGCCGCAGCTGATACCGCTGACCGGCGGCTACCGAAGGATTCCCGTGTTGCAGATCGGCGCCGACGTCTACTGCGATACCCAGCTCATCGCGCGGGTCATCGAGCGGCGGCATCCGCAGCCCAGCATCTACCCGCCGGGGACCGAGGGATCCTGCCACGTCTGGAACTTGTGGGCCGATCGGCTGTTCTTCTGGACCACGGCGTCGATCCTATTCGCGCTCATCGGCGAGCACGTCCCCAAGGAGTTTCGTCGCCGCGACGC
>CAZTDK010001290.1:0-1365 GCA_964611965.1 uncultured Binatia bacterium (SeqCode)
CCCCAGGAAAATGTCGCTTGCCGCCTGCATCAGACGCTCGGCAACCACGGGCAGCGCGTCGTCGTTGGCCAGCGTCTGATGCAGGCGGCAAGCGACATTTTCCTGGGGTGGTCGCAGGGACACCGAGGGCGCCACTTCTATGTGCGCCAACTGCGCGACATGAAACTGTCGGCGATCATTGAAGGCTTTGACGATCAATTGTTGCGAGGCTACGCGGAAGCCTGCGGCTGGGCGCTGGCCCGCGCCCACGCCCGCTCGGGCGACGCCGCCATGATCTCGGGCTACATGGGTTCGAGCCACACCTTTGACGAGGCGATCTGTGACTTTGCGGTCGACTATGCGGATCAGGCCGAGCGCGATCACAAGGCGTTCGTGAAAGCGGTCAGAGAGGGACGCGTCAAAGCAGTTGTTGAATCGTGATTCCCCTTGAGAGCTAGCGAGATCTACCAGCCGTGAAACGGGCGTTGCGGCAGGCTGGGCGCACCCCACCTACGCCCCCGACTGATGCGCATCGATCGTCTCCACGGCCGGCAGCGTGAACCAAAAGGTACTGCCTTGGCCCACCTCACTTTCGACGCCGATGCGTCCGCCGTGCGCCTCGACGATCTCCTTGGCGATCGACAAACCCAGCCCGGTCGCACCGGCTGAAGCGGTTCGAATCTGAACGAATCGGTCGAACACGACGGATTGCAGCTCGTTCGGGATGCCCTCGCCGGCGTCGGTGACTTCAAAGCGCACGCTCGCCAGTGCCGGCAACGCCCGTATCGCAACCACCGAGCGCGGCGGCGCATGGCGGAGCGCATTGGTGAGGAGATTGGCAAACACAATCTGCACACGGTCGCGGTCCGCACGCACCTTTTTCAGATCGGGCAGCACCGCACTTTCGAGCTGCACGTGACGCTCCGCGGCAGCGCCACGGTGCGCGGCCAGCGCCGTCTCGACCAACGAGGCCGGGGACGTCGGCTGCTGATCCAACGTATCCTGCCCTGCCTGGATGCGGGCCAGGTGCAGCAGCTCGTCGACGATCGACTGCAACCGCTCGCAGTCGTCGCGCGCGGTGTAGAGCAGGTCCGCCTGGCGCTCGGTCAGCGCCCCCGCGACATTCTCGAGGCACAGATGGAGCGCCATCCGCAACGAGGTGAGCGGCGTCCGCAGCTCGTGCGCCACCGTTGCCACCAGGTCGTTCCGGAGCTCGTCGACGCGACGCAGGCGCGTAACGTCCTGAAAGATTACGGTCGCGCCCGCAATGCCGCCTTCCTCGGCGTAGACCGGCGTCGCCCGCGGCAGAAAGTAGCGGTCGCCATCCGCCGTCGCGATGCGCGTCGCCTCGTCGAACCCCTTTGGCGTGAAGACACCCTTGCCGCT
>CAZTDK010001291.1:0-1364 GCA_964611965.1 uncultured Binatia bacterium (SeqCode)
CGAATTGGAGGATGGGAGAATTTGAGAATTGGAGAATTGAAGGTTGACCCCAATCCTCCAATTCTCCAATCCTCCCATCCTCAAATTCTCAAATTCTTCCCCGGCGCTATGCATGCGGAGCATCGTCGTCGGGTAGCGTACGGTCGAGCAGATCGACGAGTCGCTCAGCTTCGTCCAAGTAACTGGCGAAGGTGCCTTCAATGCCCTCGCCCCACTGCTGCGTGCCGAGCCGAACGCCCACGAGATGCCGCATCGTTGGGAAGGCCACGGCGAAGTGCGTTTCGAACTCGTCGAGCACCTCGAGATGGCGACTGGCGCCCTCCTTGCCGTCCACGCGGATGAAGTTGCGCATGATGATGACAAACGTCTTCGCCGAATCGAGCATGAGGCGCTCGAGGCGCTTGCGGTCGGCGCCGACCTCGGCGTACAGCGTTCGCAGCCGTAGCAGCTTGCCGCGCGCCTCGTGCTCGGCCTGGAAGCGCAGGTGCCGTCGGTCGATCACCAAGGTCGCAAACACCTCTTCGCCGTAGAGCACGCGATGCTGCGCCTTGATGTCGTGGAACTCCATGGGAAAGACGTCCCGGCCACGCTCGATCCAACGGCGATCGAGCAGTAGCGGCGTGGCCAGACCAAGCTTATGCCACCGGGGCAAATGCTGGTGCAGCGCCTTGAGGTGCAGGAAGCTCATACGCTCGAGAACGATGGCGACGTTCAGGTCCGACTGCCCGGGGACAAAATCGTCACCGGTGGCGCTCCCGTAGAGCACGATGCTCACCAGGTTCGTCCCGAACACCTGCCGGGCCTGCTCCGTCACCTGAGCCATCGCCCTCTCGGTCCGTGCGTCGAGCATCGAAGCGCAAATGATACGGGAGAAGCCATACAGCCGCAATGGACCTGCGGTCGGACCTGCGGTCGGCGTCGGTTCTATGGCCCGCTCCCGTTGGTCGCTAGGCACTGCCAAGTCCGACAGGGACCTGCGGTCGGCGTCGCTTCTATGGCCCGCTCCCGTTGGTCGCTAGGAAGTGCCGAGTCCAACGGGCTATTGGCCTCAATGAGAAAAAGATCTCACCACAAAGGCGCGAAGACGCGGAGAAGAGAGGGATGGCCAATGCGAATACCAGAAAAGCAACGGTCATTAGCGATGGGCTTCCGTTCATGGAGTTCCATCCCCTCGAATCCGCATCCTCAGCGCCTCGGCGTCTCAGCGGTGAGTTTTTTCTGTCACATCAGAGTTCGGTCACGCGCTGATCCTCGCACGGACTTCGTGTTTCGCCTGATTTCGTGCTTTCGTGCGCGGCATGGAGCGGCTCGAATCAAAAGCGGACGACGCCGAGCCACGGCTGCCGCACCCGCGCGACGTGTGG
>CAZTDK010001292.1:0-1360 GCA_964611965.1 uncultured Binatia bacterium (SeqCode)
ATCCGCGAAGGCGGGCGCACGGTCGGTGCCGGCGTCGTCGGCAAGATTCTGCAGTGATCCTACGGCGAGCGACGCGCGACAACACGAGCGGTAAGCGAGAGGTATGAACGAAAAGATCAGGATACGCTTGAAGGCGTACGATCACCGATTGCTCGACCAATCGGTGAAAGAAATTGTCGAAACCGTGCGCCAAACGGGTGGGCGTGTGGCGGGTCCCATTCCGCTCCCCACCCACATCGAGCGCTTCACGGTGAACCGTTCGCCGCACGTGGACAAAAAATCGCGGGAGCAGTTCGAGATCCGAACCCATAAGCGTTTGCTCGATATCTTGGAGCCTACTCAACAGACGATCGATGCGCTCGGCAAGCTGGATCTGGCGGCCGGAGTGGACGTCGAGATCAAGCTGCAGTGACGCGCACCCGAACGACGGCGGCGCTGAACAACGGCAAGACGTGCAAGAAGTGATGGGACGATGGTTGGATTGATCGGCAGAAAACTGGGCATGACCCAGGTCTTCGACCCGAAGGGCGAGCTGATCCCGGTTACGGTGATTCAGACGGGCCCGTGTACGGTCGTCCAGACCAAGACCGCTGCAAGTGATGGCTACGCGGCCGTGCAACTCGGCTTTGGTGAGCGCAAGGCGCAACGCGTCAGTAAGGCGTATCGCAACCACGTGCTCAAGGCGGGCAAAGGGGTGTTCGAAGCGCTCCGCGAGTTTACGCCGGGCGAGGGCGAGACCTACGCCGTCGGCCAGGAGATCACCGTGGATGGCCGCTTCACGCCCGGTGATCGGATCGACGTCACCGGCACGACCAAGGGCCGCGGCTATACGGGCGTCATCAAGCGACACGGCTTCAGCGGTTTTCCGGGTAGCCATGGGACGCATGAATACTTCCGGCATGGTGGCTCGATTGGTAACCGCTCCTACCCCGGGCGTGTGTTGAAGGGCAAGCGCATGGCCGGCCAGTACGGCGATGAGCGCGTGACCACCCAGAACATCGAGGTGGTCGCGGTGCGCCCAGCCGAGCACCTGTTGCTGGTGCGTGGATGCGTTCCCGGCGCACGCAACGGGTTGTTGCTGATTCACCAAGCCGCAAAGGGGGCACGCCGTGAGTGAGCCTGTGATCGTACCGGTGCTCTCGCAGTCGAATCAGCCGGTTGGCGAGCTGACCCTGCCTGCCGATGTCTTCAGCGGACCGGTGCGGCGACATTTGCTGTACGAGACGGTGAAGATGCAGCTGGCGAACCGCCGTTCCGGGACGGCGGCAACCAAGACGCGCGCCTTCGTGAAAGGCGGCGGCAAGAAGCCGTGGAAGCAAAAAGGCACGGGCCGCGCGCGCGCCGGCAGCAGCCGCTCGCC
>CAZTDK010001293.1:0-1358 GCA_964611965.1 uncultured Binatia bacterium (SeqCode)
GCCCCCAAGCCCCCAAGCCCCTGCATCCTCCCATCAGCTGCCGCTCAACACGTGCGCATCGAGCGCCAACACCGAACGCAACGTCGAGACGTACAAGCGTCGGCCATCAGGAGTCACGACGACTTCACGAACGTCGTTGGCAACTTTGACCGTCGTCAACACGGTGTTGGTCGAGCCGTTGATCACGGTAATTGTCCCTGTCGCCTGGCTGGCAACGTAGATGCGCTGGCCGTCGCTTGATACCGCCAGGCCGGTTGGCTGGGCCGGGACGGCTACGGTTGCCGTCACGCTGCCGCTCGCGAGGTCGACGACCGACAGGCTGGGGCTGCCGAGATTGGCTGTGTAGGCCCGCGTTCCATCCGGCGACAGCGCGATGCGATACGGCTTCGACCCCACGCTGAGGGTGCGCTTGACCAACTGCGAGCCGGCATCCAGCACCTCGATGGCGCCGGTCACGCAAAAGTTCTTGCAGCCGGCGACGTACACGCTGCGGCCGTCGGGCGCGACGGCGATGTCGACCGGGCGCATGTCCATCGGCAGGCTGGTCGTCTCGGGTCTGGTCGTGTCGACGACCGCAAGCACCTCGTTACGGGTGTTCGCAATGTATGCAGTCCCGCCCTCCGGCGACAGTGCAATCCGGCCGAACCCACCCCGGTTGAACGCGGCGAACAGCTCGATAGGCGTGGTGACGGCGGTGGTGCGGGTATCGACGACCATCAGCTGCAACGAGAAGAGGGCACTGAGGAACGCCCGTGCACCACTCGGGTCAACGGCCAGGCCAGTCGGATACGGTTGCGTCGTAATGGTTGCCACGACGCGGTCGTTCGCCGTGCTGATGACGGAGAGCTGCGAATTCGCGGCGGCGTAGACGCGTGATCCGTCTGCGGACAGCGCGAGTAAGGTCGGGCCCTCGCCGACCGGAATGAGGGCCAGGGTGGCCTTGGATGCAAGTGCGCTGGCGCCCGAGCCCTGCCCGCTGCGCGCTGCACAGCCAACGACTGTGCTCAGGAGTACGCATATACCGAGGAGATCTCTTGCCCAATGTCGTCGAATCTCCATGCTGTACCCTCGCGCGCATGCGAGCTTCCCAGATTCGGTCCTGGGTCGCAAGGCAGTACGAAGTAACATGACCTCGGTCAGCGACGAGACTGCGAAGTAGCACGATCGTCTGGGCTCTCCGACATCGACGAGGGCATGGGGAAATCGAAGTCCTCAAGAAGCCGCTCAGGGAAGTCCGAAGAGTCCAGGACCGCTCGATCGCGGCAGTGCATTAACCTGATTCGCGAGATCAATGGGCAGATCCGAAAGGTTGCTGCCGAGATCTTGAGCCGCCGCCGACCCGCTCCTGAAAAGCGATT
>CAZTDK010001294.1:0-1355 GCA_964611965.1 uncultured Binatia bacterium (SeqCode)
GCACATCCCCCTTGGCGATGCGGCCGAACTCGGACGGGCCGGAGACGCGGCGCGCCGGCCCTTCGTAGACACCCTTGCTTGCCGCCAGCCCGTAGAGGACCTTTTCTTCGTTCTGCGCCTGGGAGCTCCCGAAGAGGTGGCCCAAGGCGATGAAGGTCGCGCGCATGAGGCGGCCGACCGCTGGCGGCAGGCCCGCGAGATCAGGCGGCGGTGGTGCGGGCGGGCCAAGCAGGGGCGGGGCATCTTTGGCGGTGTAGGTCGCGCGGTATGCGGCGCGCTTGGCGAGCTCGTCCGCGGACGGACCGCCGCTGCCGGCAACCAGCGCGCACATCTCGTCAAGCCCGGCGTCCAGCATCTGCTGCGGGCTGGCGATGCGGCCGCGAGCCGCCACCCGCCGGCCAGCCGCAAGAGCGGCACGCCGCATGAGGCCCGAGGCCCAGATGTCGCTGTAGACGCCACGCTCGTCGCGCAAGCGGTACATGAGGCGGGCCTCGCCGAGCAGTTCATCGAACTCGGTCTGGTGCGCCGCAGGAACCTGGGCACGAACTTCGGCAATGCGGGCATCGACGTCCGAGGCAGCCTGCGCGTCTCCCGAAACGGCAATGCGGATGGACCTGAGGAGCGCGTCCGGCAATTCGAGCGCCGAGGGCTCGGCGATGTCGAAACCGTCAATGAGGCGGTTGCCGACCAGGTCGAGGTAACCGGAGACCGCCGCGCCGGCTTCGCCCGCGAAGGAACGCAGGCGCGCGAGCAGCTGCGCGGGATCGGCGGCGGAGGCGAGGGCCTCGCGGGCTGCCGGGTCCTGAGCGAATGCCGCCTTCAAGCGTGCCATCTCGTCGGAACCACCCTTGGACACCTCCGCCGATCCACGCATCAGGCCCAGCAGCTCCGACGGCGGCAAGCCCGTCCAGTCGCCAACGTGAGCCAGAAAGTCGCCGCTTGGAATTATGGCACTCCCGGTGAAGCGCATGTGTTGGGCGATCATGGCCGCATGGTGATCGCGGCAACGCGTCAGGTAGGCGACCAGCTCCGCGTCGGAGAGGGCGTCGGCATTGACCGCCTGCAGCTCCCGGTGCGTGGCAATGGAGGAGGGTTTGCGGTTCTCGTCCCAGTCGCGCAGCTGCTCGCGCCAGAGCTTCTGCGTGATGGCTTGCTCGGCGCGCCGAAAGCGCTCGGGAAGCTCGGCCTCCGGCGCGGGCAGCACCTGGTTGTAGCCGAAGCCGTTCACGTAGGCGATCTGCAAGCCGTCGATGAGCATCCCGTAGAAGCGGGCGAAGTCGTTGGTGCCGCGCTTGAAGGCGGGTGGATGCGTCTCCTGGAAGTAGCGCGTCATCGGGCGCGGGAAGTGCACCGGG
>CAZTDK010001295.1:0-1346 GCA_964611965.1 uncultured Binatia bacterium (SeqCode)
GAGGTGTTCGAGCGACGGCAGGATGCGCTGCGCTTCGTTGTATGCGGGGACCACGATCGAGAGCTTCATGTGGTCGGGACGTTCATTGACAAGGCGGCGGACGGCATATAGAGACTAAAGTCTTTCGGCTCCTGAGAGGTCACGAGTATCCTGGTTCCTATGGCAGAGAGAGAGACCGTTCGCAACATGAGCGAGCCGCCGGCGTCCACGGCGGCTCGAAAAACTCCGGTGACGCCGAGTGCGCTCGATCGCCCGGTGATCGGCAACCTGACGCTCGAGAAATGCCTCTACATCACGGTGTTCGCCATCGCGGTGTTCACGCGGCTGTATATCCTGGGTGTCCGCCCGTATCACCACGACGAGTCGATCCACGCGTTCTACTCGTGGAAGATCAGCACCGATGGCCCGGCGAGCTACCAGTACGATCCGGTCTACCACGGCCCGCTGCTGTACTTCTCCTCCGCGGCGATGATGTGGTTGTTCGGCGACACCGACTTCACCGGGCGGCTCAGCGCCGTGCTGTACGGGTTCGGTGTGCTGGCGTTCGCCTGGCCGCTGCGGCGTTATCTCGGCCGCTGGTCGGCGCTGTCATTCCTCATCCTGGTGACGTTCTCGCCGGCGATGACCTACTTCACCCGATTTGTGCGCCACGACATCTTCGTGGCCTTCGGGAACCTGACGTTCGTCTACTTCGCCTTTCGCTACGCCGACACCCGCGCGGCGCGCAACCTGTACGTTGCCTTCGCCGGGCTGGCGATCGCCTTTTGCAACAAGGAAGACATGTACGCGCTGGCGCCGGTCTTCCTGATCGCATTCATCAGCATGCTCGCGTGGGAAGTCGTGTACGCGAAGGATTGGCAGGCGACGCTGCGGGCGGTGTTGCATGAAACGACCGCCTTTCTGAAGACGGCGACGATTCCGCTGATCACCAGCGCGATCATCTTCGTGACCATCTGGCTGGTTTTCTACACCTCGTTCTTCACGCATCCGAACAATGCGAACGCCGTGTCCCGCGCGCTCAGCTATTGGTGGGGGCAGCACACGATCAAGCGCATCGGCGGCCCGTGGTGGTACTACTTCCCGCAGTTGGTGGCTTACGAGCCGCTGCTCTTTTTCCCGGCGATCTTGCTGGTGCTCGGCCCGTTCCTGCAGCCGGGGCCACGGCGCACGGCAACCTGGCTGTTGGGCTACCTGACGCTTGCGGCCATGCTGCTGTTTGCCGTGAGCCTCGCGGCGTGGCCAAACCAGGCGCCGCTGGTGCTGTTGGGCGCGCTCACTATCATGGGCATCACGCTGATGCGCCGCTGGCTGCCGGACCGCTTCCTCCGCTTCCTCATCGTCTGGGC
>CAZTDK010001296.1:0-1343 GCA_964611965.1 uncultured Binatia bacterium (SeqCode)
CTCGAATGACGTGCCCGGGGGGTATGGCGAGCTGATGGTGCTGTCGGCCGCCATGGTCCTGCCGGTGCCGAACGGCCTGGCGACCGAGCACGCTGCCCTCACCGAGCCCATGGCGGTCGGCATGCACGCCGTCGCCAAGGCGCGGTTGGAGTCGTATGACGCACCGCTGGTCATCGGCTGCGGGCCGGTCGGTCTCGCCGTGATCGCCGCGCTCAAGCTGCGCGGGGCCGAGCCCATCGTGGCCGCAGACTTCTCGCCCAAGCGCCGCGCCCTCGCCGAACGCATGGGGGCGCACGTCGTCGTCGACCCCGCGGTGCGGCCGACGTTCGAAGCCTACAACGAAGCCAGAAATCTGCGGCCAGCGGTGATCTTCGAGTGCGTCGGGGTTCCCGGAATCCTGCACCAGATCATGCGCGCCGCGCCGCTCGGCGCGCGGGTGGTCGTCGCCGGCGTGTGCATGGAAGACGACCACATCAAGCCCATCTTCGGCATCAACAAGGAGCTCAACGTCCAATTCGTCCTCGGCTATCAGCCGGACGAGTTTGCCAACACGTTGCAAGCGATCGCCGCCGGCCGCATCGATGTTGCGCCGTTGGTTACCGGCCGCGTTGGTGTCGACGGCGTTCCGGCAGCTTTCGACACCCTTGGCAACCCAGATACCCACGCCAAGATCCTCGTCGAACCTTGGCGGTAAGGGCTTGTCGGACTTGGCACCCCGCAGCGACCAACGGGGAGCGGGTCATAGAGAAGACGCCGGCCGCAGGCCTCAGTCGGCTTGTGCGCGCTCGTAGGCCGGCCGTTCGGTCAGCCGCTTCACATACGCCGCGAGCTCCGGATGATCGTTCAGCAAGCCCATGAACGACCCCCAAGCGAGACTGGAGCCGATCATCACATCCGCCGCGGAGAATTGCGTACCAAGCATGTACGGCTGCTTGGCCAACGCCTGTTTCAGCACGGCGGCGACTTCGCCGAATTTCTGCAGTCCCTCTGCCGCGGCGGCTGCCGAACGTTGCGCCTCGGGCAGCATCACCCGGTGCATGAATACCTGCACCACCGGCGGCTCGAGCGTCGCCATCGAGTAGACCATCCATTGGTAATAGAGGGCGCGTGCTGGCGTTCCGACCGGTGGCGCCAGATGCTTGTCGGGGAACTTGTCCGCCAGGTAGAGACAGATGGCCGCCGACTCGAAGAGCGTGACGTCGCCGTCTTCGAGCGCGGGAACCGCGCCGTGCGGGTGGATACGCAGGTAGCGCGGCTGCTTGTGCTCACCGCTGGCGAGATCGATCTTGACCAACTCGTACGGCACCCCGAGCTCTTCCAGCAACCAACGCGGCCGGATCGAG
>CAZTDK010001297.1:0-1342 GCA_964611965.1 uncultured Binatia bacterium (SeqCode)
CGACCGGCAGCGGCGGTCGCGGCCTTCTGGCTGGCGCTGCGCAGCTTTCAAGGGCATGCGGGCGCGCACGGGACATTTCCCGCTATGATTGATTGGGTACACCTCCTGGCGGCTGTCAGTTGGCTTGGCAGCTTGTTCCAACTCGCGATGCTGCACGGCGCAATCCCGCCGTTGATTGCGCAACGCGTGCGTCGACTGGCAACCATCTCAGTGGCCGGGCTCATCCCGGCCGGTCTGTATGGCGCGTTGCTCCACATCCCGAGCATCGATCGGCTGGTGAACAGCCCCTATGGCCGCACCCTGTTGGTCAAGCTGACTCTGGCTGCCGTGCTGCTTGGCATGGGCGCGGCCAATCACTTTCGCTACGTGCCGACGTTGATCCGGAACCGTGACCGCACCGCCGACCAGCAACTCCGCCGCATCGTCGGCTGGGAAATCGCCCTCGCGGCGCTGCTGCTCTTGATGAGTGCGCTGCTTGGAATTCTCCCTATGCCCCACGCGATGCCACAGTAAGGGCCCTGCGGGCGGCGTCTCTTCTATGGCCCGCTCCCCCCTTCGGGGAGCCTCAGGACAGGATTGGTCGCTGCGCGCTGCCATGACCGATGTTCGTTCTAAAGCCCATCGACCATGACCTCCGCTCTTCCGGTCATCCTCTCTCTGCGCCTTAGCGTCTTTGCGGTGAAATCCCTCTTGTCTCATTGAGGCTAATCCATGCCCAACTTCGTGCGGCCCGCCGGCGAGATGCGTTGCGGCGTCCACGCTGGTTCCCAGACGATCTCGACAGTTGCCTGCGCGACGCCGGGAAGCTGCTCGAGACGCGACTTGACGTCGGTGGCGATGATCTGTCCCATTCCGCATCCGGGCGCCGTCAGCGTCATCTGAATGTCCACGACGCTGCCACCTTCGGCGCGCCGGGTGACCGTGAGGTTGTAGATCAGGCCAAGGTCGACGACGTTGATGGGAATCTCCGGGTCGTAGACCTCTTTGAGAACTTCGCGGACAATATCTTCGGTGATCGATTCACCAGCGCCGTCGAGTGCGGCGGCAGCGTCGAGTGCCGCACGTCGACGTGTCTTACCCAGCGCGTCGGCATCCGTGCCGGCAATGCGGTACAGACCGCCGAGCGTCGGCACCTGAATGGTGTAACTATCGCCCAGCGCCTGCGTGATGACCACCGGGGTCCCCGCTTCCAAGGTGACGACGGTGCCTTGCGGGATCTCGACCGCGGCACAGTCACGCGTAAGCTCGCATTCCTCGTACCGCATCACTAGTCCGTAACTCCGCCAGCGGCACAGTGCCAGGGCCGATCCAACTTGGCAGCTCGCAGCGACCCAATGCGAAG
>CAZTDK010001298.1:0-1336 GCA_964611965.1 uncultured Binatia bacterium (SeqCode)
GCACCGTGGGGCCCGATCTCAATATTCCGCAAAGCATCGTCGAGTATCGGCCAGCGGACCAGATTAAGGCCTACGTGCACAATCCGCTCACGTTCCGCTACACCAGCATGCCGCCGAATTCGCAACTCTCCGACCGCCAGCTCGATGATCTAATCGCATACTTCAACGCCATGAAGACCCTGAAGTACGATCCCCACCGCAGGCCGTGACCTCGTCCCATCGAAAAACCTGATGGAGTGTTTTCGGCGTTCGAATCGTTAGGTGACGCCCCCATTTGGACGAACCGACGGCAAGGGCGGGATCGAGCTGCCTATGAGCAAGCCCAGCCGTGGGTCGGCCAGTTGCTCGCCAAGTTCCCCTCCTCGTAGTCCCACCGCTCTGAGTTCTCCACTCGCAGTGCCCTCACGCTTCGGAGTTGGTGTGCGCCGCGGTCTCCGGTATCTTCGTCGCCGTGGGGTTGAAGCGGTTTGATCGGAAGTTTGGAGCCGACGTCTACCGTGTGCTGCCGACGTCGCCCGGCGTGTACCTCTTCAAGGACGGCGCCGACGTCGTCCTCTACGTCGGCAAGGCGAGCAACCTGCGCCGACGCCTCCAGCGCTACCGAAACGCGAGCCGCCGCAAGACACACCACAAGATGCGTGCTTTGGTGCGGGAGGCAGCCACGCTCGAGGTTCGCCCGACGGACTCTGAGCGTCAAGCGCTGTTGCTGGAGAATGAGCTGATCCGCTCGCTCCGCCCCAGGTACAACATCGACGGGGCGTTCTTTTTTCTCTACCCCGCAGTCGGGGTATACAAGACGAACGAGCAGATGATGCTCTGCTTCACGACCAGCCGGGAGTCGTACGCATCGTGGCCCTTCGACTGGTACGGCACTTTTCGCTCGCGCACGCGAACCAAGGCAGCCTTCGACGCGATGGTGACGCTCGTTTCCTACCTTGGACACCTCGAGCCGAGGAGCCGTCTTCCGCGCGTCCCACACGTTCGCGGCTCACGTATCGTCGGCGTACGGCGGCTGGCCGCAGAGCTTGTCGAGATCTTGCAGGGCTACTGGGCCGGGCGCGACCCTGAAGCCGTCGCGCAGCTGGCGCAGCGGTTGCTCGAGCGCCCCGCCGCTCGTCGCGACGCGCATGAGGTCCAAACGGCGCTGCGCCTCCTTGATGAGTTCTACAAGCGCGAAGTCGAGCGATTGAGGAGGGCGCTCGCCGGCAAGGGACTCTCCTTCGTCCCGCAACTGGAGCGGGACGCGCTCTTCATCGAGAGCCAGTCCGACAACGGCTAGATCTCAGCCCGAAAACCTCAATTGAAGGTCAACCGGCGATCAAGGCGGCGATCGCCG
>CAZTDK010001299.1:0-1334 GCA_964611965.1 uncultured Binatia bacterium (SeqCode)
CAAGCCGTTCGAGCACATCTACCGCCACCACCGCCGCTACCGCATCACCGAAGGCTCCGACGAGATCCAGATCCGCCGCGTCGCCGGGATCATGTTCGGGAGACAAGCGAAGCGGGCGTGAGGTGCGTTGGTCGTTCCGGAATTATTCTGGAGAAGAGTTGCAAGCTGTCCTCTCCCGCGCGTCCCTCAGCGTGGGAGAGGACAGCTTGCGGGACGTTCATCACACAATGCTACCGAGACTCGCGGGTCGTCGCGCTGCATAAGGCCTCAGTCTTGGTGGCGCCGTCTGTTCAGCCCCGGCGGCTCAAGCCGCGGCAACGAAATGCGCAAAGACCACCTGCGTGGGCTCCCCGCCCTCCCTCAGTCGGTTTGGCCCATGGGGTGGCGGGAGTCGCCGCAGGGCGACTTGGTGCCGTTGGTTGCCGCGAATTTATTCGCCGGGTCTGCTCTCTTCCGCGCCACCGCGACTGAGACCCTCCCGGCGTTGCGCCTATTTTTCGTGCCGCGCAACGCGTGAGTGTGAGATAGTCCGGTGCATTGCTGCGGGGGCGTGGCATTCGATACGGCGGCGGCAGTACCGAAAGGGAACTGATGTCGCAGACAACAACCGTCCGAGACAGATTGAGATGCACGCTTCACCGTGTGATCGTCCGCGATGGAATCAAAGGCCGGGCGATCGTGTTCGTGTTAATGCCGCTGGCCGCGGGAGCGGCAACGATCACGGTGAATACGAACGCCGACAACACGAACAGCGGCGATGCACACTGTACGTTGCGCGAGGCCATCGCCAATGTGAATGCCGGGACGGAGACCACCGGCAGCGATTGCATTGCGGGGACGGCAAGCGGCGATACGATCGCCTTCGCCGCACCCTACATGATCCGGCTGGCGCAGGGCGAGCTCGCGATTCAGCAGAACCTGACCATCAGCGGCCCTTCCGGCGGGCTACGCATCAGCGGGACGCACCAGACGCGTGTCTTCGAGATCGCGGCGGGAACGACGAGCATGTACGGCGTGACGATTCAGCTGTGGAAAGCCGATCATGGCGGCGGGGTCTTGGTGGATAGCGGCGCGACCCTGAACCTCACGAGCTGCACGCTCAGCGGGAACATGGCCACGGTGGCTGGCGGAGGATTGTACAACGACGGCGGCACGGTCAGCCTGGCCGACTGCATCGTCAAAGGGACCCAGGCACGCCCGGGCAACGGCGGTGGCGTGTACAACAACGGCTCGGCGACTCTAGGCGACTCTACTTTCGCCGCGAACCTCGCCAATCCAGGCAACGGCGGCGGCATCGACAATGAAGGTACGGTGACCCTCACTCACAGTACCTT
>CAZTDK010001300.1:0-1333 GCA_964611965.1 uncultured Binatia bacterium (SeqCode)
CAGCGGTGTCGGGCGCATCCGATCCATGCACGGCATTCTGTTCGACATCCGTCCCGAAGTCACGCCGGATGGTTCCGGCAGGCGCTTTGGTGGAATCGGTCGGCCCCATGATCTCGCGGTTCTTGGCGATGGCGTTCTCGCCTTCGAGCACCGACACCAGGATCGGTCCCGACGACATGAACTTCACCAGATCCTTATAGAACGGACGCTCCTTGTGGACGACGTAGAAACGCCCTGCTGTATCAGGCGAAAGCTGAAACATGCGCGCCGCGACGACACGCAGACCGGCCGCTTCGAAGCGCCGCAGGATTTCACCGATCGCGTTCTTCTTCACCGCATCGGGTTTCACGATAGACAGGGTTTTTTCGATCATTGTTCAACCTCAATCTGAAAGAGACGTTCACGCAAAGGCACCACGCCGCAAAGAAAGACGCGAGACATCGGAGGGGCGCCTTCTTCTCTTCATCAGTTCGGCGCCTGGCTCTTTGCGTCTTTGCGTCTTTGCGCGAGACAATCCCTTCTTCTCGTTGATCTTGCAATCAGCCAAGGGCGGCTTTCATGGTGCTGCCAAGCTCGCCCGGGCTCTTGGCGACGTGGATGCCGGCCGCGTGAAACGCTTTCAACTTGTCGGCCGCCGTCCCCTTGCCGCCGGCGATGATGGCGCCGGCATGCCCCATGCGTTTGCCGGGCGGGGCCGTCTGACCGGCGATAAAACCGACCACCGGCTTGGTCATGTGCGACTTCACGAAGTCCGCCGCCTGCTCCTCGGCGGCGCCGCCGATCTCGCCAATCATGATGACCCCCGCGGTGCCGGAATCATCCTGAAACATGCGCAAGACATCGATGAAGCCGGTGCCGGCGATGGGGTCGCCGCCGATGCCGACGCACGTCGACTGGCCCATGCCGAGTTGCGTCACCTGGTGGACCGCTTCGTAGGTTAGCGTGCCGCTGCGCGAGACGATGCCGATCGTGCCCGGCTTGTGGATGTAGCCAGGCATGATGCCGATCTTGCACTCGCCGGGAGTAATGACCCCGGGGCAATTCGGCCCGATGAGCCGCGTCGTCCGGGTGTCGAGGTAGCGCTTCACGCGCACCATATCGAGCACCGGGATACCTTCGGTGATGCAGACGACCAGCTCGAGCCCGGCGTCCGTCGCCTCCATGATGGCATCTGCGGCAAACGGCGGTGGGACATAGATCACCGACACGTTGGCGCCGGTGGCCGCCACCGCTGCGCTCACCGTGTCGAAGATCGGGATCCCCTCGAAATCAGTGCCACCCTTCCCCGGAGTCACGCCAGCGACCATCTGGGTGCCGTATTCCTTACAGGCGC
>CAZTDK010001301.1:0-1333 GCA_964611965.1 uncultured Binatia bacterium (SeqCode)
ATCTCAGATGCGATATGCGGTGCCGACCGCCAACGTTGGGTCATCGAAGCAGACGCGGCCGTTGTCGTCGGTCGTACCCGTGGCCAACACTCGGTCCATCTCGTCGAGCACCGCCACTGCACCCTCGGAAATTGGCTGTCCGTCCGTCCCGACCAGCGCCGCGGCAACGGACTGCGCCGCACGCGCCATCGACAGGTGGCCCACGAGAAGGAACGCGGCGGTGATGGCTGCGCCGGTCAATGTTCGCCGAACGAGGTCACTTTTCATCTGACTCTCCAGTGCTTTTGTCGGAAACCGGGATCACAGATGAAATATTACTCGCCCTGAGCGCTACGGGGCCATACGTCACTCTACGTGTTGTAGAGGTCGGCGGGACAAATCGGCGCGGGAGGGATGCCGGGAGCTCCGCGATTGGCGAAGCTTGTCTATTGTGCGGGGAGCCAGGTAGCGCAACGCGACGCGGCCATGGCTGAAGAAAAACCGCGGACGCAACCGTTCAGGCGTGCAGCGGCTTCACAGCACCGGAGCGCAGCAAGACGTAGAAGGTCGTGCCGTGTCCGGGCTCGCTCTCGACGGTGATCGCTCCGCCAATCACATCCAGAAACCGGCGCACGATGTGGTCCTCCGGATAAATTGGCAGCATCCAACTCCGCCCCTCCGCCTCTTCCGCCGCTCTCCCTGCCATCGCCCGCCAGCGCTCGTTCACAAACACGCAGTCACCGTGTGGATCCGTCAGGAAGATGCCCACCGGCGCGCGGCTCGCCAAGCTGCGAAACCGCCGCTCGCTGTCGCGGACGGCTTCCTCGGCCGCCTGGCGCTGGCGGCCCTCGTGGCGCTCGCGCAGAGCGCGCTGCACCACGGCACCAGGCGGGCGAGGCGTGTCTTCATCACATAGTCCATCGCCCCGGCTTTGAGGCTGTCGATGGCGCGCTCCTCGCCGAGCGTACCGGAGATCAGAATGAACGGCGTGTCGAGTCCCTGGTCGCGGACGAGGCTCAGCGCGCGCAAGCCGTCAAAGGTCGGCAGATTGTTGTCGGCAAAGATCAGATCGTAGTCCTGGTCCTGGAGATGCGCCACGAACGCGGCCTGGGTGTCGACACGTTCCCACTCGCACACATACCCCACCGTTTCCAAGGCGGCAATTCCAAGCTCCACATCGTACCGCACACGCGGACGATCGGTAACGCTCCCCCATCTCACATCCTGCCGTCCCATCAGCATGCAACAATTTGGGCAGGGTGCAACTGGATTCTTTTGTTTGGCAAGGCATAGCTCTGCTAGTCCAGTTGTATGAGTAGTGGGTACTGTCGGCGCCAGCCGCGGGGCGGCAGGC
>CAZTDK010001302.1:0-1324 GCA_964611965.1 uncultured Binatia bacterium (SeqCode)
AGGCGTTGGACATAACTATCGTAACCACTTGACGTATGCTACTGTCGAGACTCTATCGAGGTCTCGCAGTGGCCATCACCCTCCAGCACATCCTCAATGCGGCGTATCCCGCCTATGCCGCGCGCCGGCGGTTGCCGCTGCGGGTCCTCAAGGCGGCGAGCGCGCTGCGCCGCTGCCGGACCGGGCAGCTCGGTACGCATGCCGTGGTCTGCACCGGCGGTCATCTCGTCGACGTGCGCGCCAACTCCTGTCGCCACCGCGCGTGTCCGCAGTGTGGCTGGCGCAAGGCCGCCGACTGGCTGGAGCGCTGGCAACAGCGGCTGCTGCCGACCACGCACTTCCACGTCATCTTCACGCTCCCCGCGGCGCTGCACCCGCTGTGGCGGTGGAATCGGCGGTGCCTGGCGGACGCGTTCTTCCGCGCGGCCAGTGACGCCCTGCTCCATCTGGTGGAGCAGCCGCGCCATCTCGGGGCCCGGCCGGGCATCCTGATGGGCTTACACACCTGGGGCGGCGCCTTGCCGTTACACCCGCATTTGCACGCCCTGGTCACCGCGGGTGGGGTCGATGCCGACGGACGCTGGCGCAGCAGCCGGCCCAACTTCCTGTTGTGGGCGCCGATCCTGCGCGCCGTATTTCGGGCCACCTTGGTGGCAGCCCTTAAGCAACTGCTCCGCCACGGGCAGCTGCGGCTCCCCCCGGATCTGGATGAGCTGGCGGTGGACGCGCTGCTGCACGACGTCGCGCAGCGGCCCTGGCACGTGCGCATCGAGCCGCCGTATGCGCACGGCCGCGGGCTGGTGGTATACCTGGCGCGCTCCCTGCGCGGCGGCCCGATCAAGAACCACCGCCTGCTGGGCTACGCCGACGGCCAGGTCGATTTCAGCGCCAAGCAGCCGCGCGCCACCGGCGGGGCGAAGTGGCGCCGCACCCGCCTGGCGGTCGACGAGTTTCTCGACCGGCTCTTCGAGCATGTGCCGCCCCGAGGGCTGCACGTGGTCCGCGGCTACGGCGTATACGCCGGCAGGGAGCGCGCCGCACGCGAGTCCTGCCGCCGGCAGTTGCAGTCGCGCGGGCCGCACCCGCCGCCCGCGCCGCCGCGGCCCACCGCCACCCCGCTGCCCCCGTGTCCGCGCTGTGGCGCGCCGCTGGTGACGCGGCTGCTGGCAGGTCCATGGTGGCGAGCGAATGAAAAGCCCCCAGGACCGGGTCCACCGCCGCCGCCCGCGTCTGCGAGCGTGTCCAACAAGGCGTTGAAGCCGACAACGCGAGCGTGACATACTGGGGCACCGTGGACACCAAGCAACATTCGACTAGATCGGCG
>CAZTDK010001303.1:0-1324 GCA_964611965.1 uncultured Binatia bacterium (SeqCode)
ATTGTACTGCGATTCCAGATCGCGAATGTTCAGCGCCGCATCCAGCACCAGCGAAGCAGGATCGCCGCGGTCAGGGCGGGATACCACGTCAAACTCATCTTCAATCTCGCCCACCAGTTGCTCCAGTACATCCTCCACGCTGACCACGCCGGCACTGTTGAGCAGGCGCTTGCCGGCGCGGATGGCATCGGGGGACTTGGTCGCGATCTCGTGCGCCACGGCCATTGCCTCGGCGTGCGGGTCGTTGCTGGCATGCGTCGCCAGGCCCAATTCGACCGCCTCGCTGCCGCCGACAATGCGGCCGGTAAACGTCAGCTCCTTGGCGACATCAAGGCGCACGAGATGGCGCAACGCCTGGGTGCCGCTCATGTCGGGGATCAAGCCCCACTTGATCTCCATCACCGACAACTGCGCGTCGGGAGCAACGAATCGCAGGTCGGCGCCGAGCGCGATCTGTAAGCCGCCGCCGAAGGCCACGCCGTGCACCGCGGCAATCACCGGCATGGGCAGCGTCGTCCACACGTAAGCCGCGCGCTGCGCGTAGTTCGCCACCTCGTTCGCATCGCGGTCGAGCAGGCTGCGCGACGAGCGGTCGCTGTTCGACAACCCCATGAAGCTGGCGAAGTCGAGGCCGGCGCAAAAGGCGCGCCCGGCGCCGCACAGCACCACCGCACGCACCGAGCGGTCTGCGGCCAGCGCCTTACCGGTCTCGACGATGCCCTCGAACATTGCCGGATCGAGCGCGTTGAGCTTCTCGGGCCGATTCAAACGTACTTCAGTCACACCACCATGCTTCGTTACTACGACGCGTTCGGACATCACGCTCTCCTTTCAACCAATCAGGGCGTCGGGGCTCGAGGGCCTGGGGGCTTGGGGGGACAGCCTCGCACCCCCAAGGCCTCATATCTTCTCATTAGGGCCGAGCGCCAGACCCGCCTGATACACGTCGCGCCGCGACAAGCCGCGTTCGCGCGCCAAGGTGCGCGCAATTTCCTTGAGGCTCAGGCCCTCGCCCCGCAGCCGTTGAATTGCGGCGCTCAGCTCTTCGGCATCCACCACCGCGGGCACACCCCCGGCGATCAACAACGTCACCTCTCCCTGCAGCTCCGTCGGCGCGCCGCGCTGTTGGAGCTGCGCCATGACGTCGACAACCGGGCCGCGCACGATTTCTTCGAACAGCTTGGTCAACTCGCGCACGACGACGACCTGCCGGTTGCCCAGCACGGCATGCAGGTCCTGCAAGCAGGCCGCGAGGCGGCGCGCCGCCTCGTAGACGACGATGGTACGCGGCTCGTGCGCGAGATCCTCGAACAGACGCCGCCGC
>CAZTDK010001304.1:0-1318 GCA_964611965.1 uncultured Binatia bacterium (SeqCode)
GCGGCGACACCATCCATATCGCCGCCGGCGCGCCGTACCTGGAGCGGCTGAGCCGAGGTACACAGACAGACCGAGCTCCGCCACTTGCACCGGGATCATCTGACTCATGCGCTCCGCTCCGTGGCGCGCTAGCGCGTGCCCCACCTCGTGCCCCAGCACGGCGGCCAGGCCCGCGCTGTCATGGGCCACCGGAAACAGCCCGGTATAGACGGCTACCTTACCACCCGGCAATGCAAAAGCATTGACCGTCTTGTCGTCGTCGATGACCGTAAACTCCCACTGATAGTCCGGCTTGTTCGCCGCCTTGGCGATGCGCTGGCCGACCTCGCGGACGGCATCCACGACCTTTGGGTCGTGGACCACCTTGGCCGTCTTCATCGCCTCGGAATATGCCTGCGCCCCCAACGTCAGGTCCTGCGACTCGGGTACGAGCATGAGCTGCGAGCGATTGGTGTACGGCACCGTGGCGCACGCGGCGAGCGCGAGGAGCACCATGAAGAAGAGTCGAGGGCGCGCAGGCATTCGGGCATTCTAGGAAACCGGTGACGAGTGACAAGTGACGAGTGACCGGGCTCCGCCCCGAAGGGCAGTGAGAAGTGACAAGTGATGAGTGACCAGACTCGGCGCCACCTCCCGAGGCTTGTTCTTCGTCGTGATCATCATCCCACTCGTCACCTGTCACTCGTCACTCGTCACTTCCCCTGCGATTGACCCGGCGCAGTGCGGTGCTACATCAGGGGCGGAAGGAGTTCCGACATGGTCGTGCAGAACTGGATCGAGGTCATCCAGACCGCCACGCTCTCTCGCGACAAGCACATGGATCTGGTGTCGCGCTGGTTGATCATCACGCGCGCCGCCGTGTTTTCCATGACGCTGACGTCAGGCCTCATCGGCGGCTTGCTCGCAGCGTTTTCGGGGACCTTTGCCTGGACACCGTTCCTGCTCGCCCTGCTGGGCCTCGTTTTGGCGCACGCCGCCAACAACATGATCAACGACTACTTCGACCTCAGCGGCGGGGTGGATACGAACGAATACTACCGGGCGCAATATGCGCCGCATCCGATTCTGTCGGGACTCATCAGCAAAGCCGGACTGCGCAACGCCATCCTGCTGGTCAATGCCAGCGACGCCGCCATCGCCGTGTATTTGGTGGCTGTACGCGGTTGGCCGGTGCTGCTCTTCGCGGGCCTCGGTTTCTTCATCAGCGTCTTCTACGTTGCCCCGCCGATCCGCTTGAAGCACATCGGCCTGGGCGAGCTTGGGGTGTTTATCGTCTGGGGTCCGCTGATGATCGGTGGCAGCTACTACTGCGCCGCGG
>CAZTDK010001305.1:0-1317 GCA_964611965.1 uncultured Binatia bacterium (SeqCode)
ACGGTGTCAAGCTGAACCAACCCGATTGGCGTGACTGTTCACACAGCCTCGCGTCCAGCGCCGAGGTCCGCAAGGAAAAACTCCTCTTCCATCTCATCCTCAACGCGTATTGGGAGCCGCTCGACTTCGAGCTGCCCCCAGCGAAGCCGGACGGCGCCGATCCCTGGCACCGGTGGATCGATACGGCTCTCGATTCCCCGAACGACATCGTCCCCTGGGAAACCGCCCCGTCGGTGCCGGGCTTTGTGTATCGGGTCGAAGCGCGCTCCGCGGTGGTGCTGGTTGCCGGCGCGTCCTTCTAGTCGCGGGTCACCATCGAGCCACCGCTCCATCGAGGGGAAGGGAAGTCTGGCTGTTGTGCAAGCAGGTCCTAGGCTGGTGGCTACGACTCAGGTAGAAGCACCCACAGGGTTGTTTGTCCGCGAGCGCCGGCATAGGGAGGACATCCATGAGGACGATGGGCAATGCCGTGGCTGCAGGTGCAAGTGTGATTGCTGCGAGCATACTCGTGCTGGCGACACCACGGGCGCTCGCCAACTGGTGGAGCCCGCCGGCGTTTGCCAAGGGGCGGACGCTCAAGCTGCGCACGACGTGCCCGGGCGATGGGCAACGCTGGCTTGGTGAGCGGTTCGTGGTTGTCGATGGACTGCTGTACGTCCGTCTCACGCGCGGTGACGCGTCACAGGTGCAATGCAACGGGACGTCGCCGCTGCTTGGCGTCGAGATCGCAGGACAGCTTTTCGAGCGTGTGCGCGGGGTGCCGGCCCCGGTTTTCGCCACGCGCGTCAACCAAGCGATGGCTGACAAGTACACCACCGACATCTTCATGCGTCTCATCCCGCATCCGCTGACGATGCGACTGGTGCCAGAGTGGTAGCCTGCGGTCCCGAAACGTCGACCATGGTGAAATCTCAAGCGGAGTCGTGATCGCCCTCTAGCGCGGACGTCATTGCCACAACCTCCTACGCGCCGCGTTGCCCGCGGGTACGGTGCGGCTGCTCGCCGTTGCTTGGCCTTCCGGATGTGCTCCTCGTGTCCTGAAAGAACAGGTGCACGAGGGCGTGTGCTTGACTGCGGTGCCCGGCGTGCCGCCGATCCAACAGCGCGGAATGAAGGGGCCTGCATGGCCTCGAATCTCCCAGGAGGTGGAGGCCTCGAAAAGCCCGCCGCGGCCACAGTGGTGCTATCGCGGGAGCGTTTGCCAACTAAGGCGGAATGCCCGGCGACATCGGCCGGTGACCCTACCTACCGGCCCGGCGACCGACACATCCCATCCCTCTGAAGTTCCATCCCGCCCGGACACGTAGTGGTGGTTGT
>CAZTDK010001306.1:0-1316 GCA_964611965.1 uncultured Binatia bacterium (SeqCode)
CCCATGCCGGAGGTGGCATGGGCGAGGGGGCGCCTGCATTCCATCGCATCGGCCGAACGTGGCTCATGAATACTTTGCGGCCTAGAAGCACAATCAGCTCACTTGTCAAATGCCTTAAGATCAATACGTGGGGAGAATGCTCGCGACGGCACCCCATAGCGACCCCACGGGGAGCGGTCGCGTAGAAAAGACGCTGGCCGCAGGTCGGCCGGCGCAGGCCTCACGGTGCACAGCCGAGCGGCTCGTTGGTTTCGTCGATGCCTTCGGGGCGAATACCGTAGATCGGCAGCGGGCAGCCGCGCTCGAGGGCGCCGAGGTCGGGACCGCCGCCCTGAAAACCGTCGTTGATGTTCGGCAGCACCCGGCCGGCGTCGACCGCGTTACTGCCGGCATCGAGGGTCGCGTCGGGCGGCGTCACCATCGATGTATAGTCCGGCGGCGGCACCAGGCCGTTGGCGAAGATCGGCGGCGCCAGCACGACTCCATGACTCTCGATCCCGCCGGATTGCAGGTCCGAGAAATTGGCGAAGTCCACCAGGCCGTTCGGCGGCAAGTTGAAACGGAACGCGCCGTCCGGGAAATAGCCGTCGTCGTCGAAGGTGCCGTTGTCGATCGGTCCGAGCCAATCGACGACTCGCCCGGCCGGCATTGCGGGTCCGACGAACAGGTTGTTGGCAATCTCGAAGTAGTGGCTCGTCGCCTCGGTGTCCAAGAAGAGCGTCATCACCGGGCTGACGAAGGTGTTGTGATAGACGAGCACGCCGCTCGGCCCACTGTCGCCGCCGACGCCGTGGAACTTGAGCTGTTCGTACGCCATGTTCACCGCCACATTGTGTAGGGCGTACGCCGGCCCACCCTGGATGGGCTGAAAGCTCATCGGTTGGAAGGTGTTGGTGAAGCGGTTACGCCAGCAGCGCACGTTGCCTTCGCCGTAGTCGAGCTCGATGCCGTTGTCGTACGCCGACAGCACTTCGTTGCCGTAGAAGTCGAGCGCCCGCGCCCCTTCCTGCTCGGTCTTGAGCGCGTCGCCGAAGCCGATGACCTGGTTGTGGCAGACGACATGGCCGTGTCCCTGCACCAGGATGCCATCGTCGTTCGAGTGCGCGCCGTCGTCGTCGAAGTACACCATCGGCCAGGTCAGCAATCCGTGCAGCTCGTTGTCGCAGATGTAGAAATCCAGCTGGTCCTCGCGCGCCGCGAAGCCGAGGCGCGTGTTCTGCGTCAGTACACGGCGCACCACGTTGCCTTGCGCGGCGGCGGTCTCGAAGCGTAAGGCGCGATTGGCGTTGCGCAGCGTCAGGCGCTCGACATGCACG
>CAZTDK010001307.1:0-1314 GCA_964611965.1 uncultured Binatia bacterium (SeqCode)
GTACGTCTCGGACTACGTCGGCGTCCTGGACACTGCCACCGTGCGTGATCTCGATGCGCTGATTACGGAGCTGAAGACCAAGACCGGTGCCGAGATCGCCGTGGTCGTCGTCAACTCCACGCAGCCCCTGAGCGCGTTCGACTACGCGATGCAGGTCGCGGAGGCGTGGAAGCCGGGTGGCAAGCGCCTCGACAACGGCGTCGTCTTCCTTGCCGCGCTCAAGGATCGCCAGATGTACATCCTCACCGGCTACGGCGTGGAAGGGGCTTTGCCCGACGGTAAGGTCGGCGAAATCCGCGACGAGCTGGTGCGGCCGGCGTTTCGTCGCGGCGACTATGCCGGCGGTGTCCGCGCTGCCACGACGGCGATTGCGACGATCATCGCCCGCGCCAATCACGTCGAGCTGTCTGGGCCGGGTGTTCCGCAAGCACAGGGCGAGTCCGGGGCCGGTGCAGGAAGCGCCTTGCTTGTCGCCGTCCTGGCGATCATATTTCTGCTGGTCGCCTTCCGCACGCCGCTGCTGCCGCTATTGCTGGGTATGATGTCGGGGCCGCGCGGCGGCGGGTTCGGTGGCGGGTTTGGCGGTGGCGGTGGCGGGTTTGGCGGCTTCGGTGGCGGTGACTTCGGCGGCGGAGGGGCCGGTGGTGATTGGTGAGAGTGAGAGACGATGAAGACCAATACATGAGCGACGAAAGATGAGCATGCGCCTTAGAACACCTCACCATCTTCGTCGGCGGCACTTCGCGTTGGTCCGAAGGCCGGGCTTGCGCCTCGCATGTGCGGTCATCGCTGTCGCCTGTGTCACCAAGCAGGCCATGGCATGCGTTGGCGATTGCAACGGCGACGGCGCGGTTACCGTCGATGAGCTGGTGCTCGGCGTCAAGATTGACCTGGGAACGGCCGCCATCGATGCCTGTCCGGCGTTCGATGCTGACGACAACGGCGCGGTGACCGTCGATGAGCTGCTGAGCGGCGTCAACGCGGCGTTGACCGGCTGTGCGGCGACACCGACATCTCTTGCAACCGTTGTTGCCAGCGCCACACCGATGCCGAGCGCAACACCAACCGAGACCGCAACGCCGACAATAACTGGCACTCCGACCGAAACGCTCACGCCAACGCCCAACCTACCGCCGGAGCTGCCGGCAACTGCGGTGTATCGCGCCTTTGCGGGCTACCCGATTCAACTCCCCATCGGTGCCAGCGATCCCGACGGCGATGCGTTGAGCTACGCGGCTGATGCGTTACCGGACGGCGCGCAGCTCGATTCGGCCAGCGGTGTATTCAGTTGGACACCGGCCGCGGACCAACTCG
>CAZTDK010001308.1:0-1313 GCA_964611965.1 uncultured Binatia bacterium (SeqCode)
TCATTATGAAGCGCCGCCTCAAAGCCGGAATTTTTCTGTCACATCAGGGCTAACTATGGGCGGTGCCCGTTGGCCGCTGTGGAGTGCCGTCGGCAGCATGGCTGCCTCTGACGTGAGCCTCGACGTGACCCGGGAGTCCTTTCCATGTTCGGCCCCCGTAGCGTCGCTGCGTGCGTGTCGGTAGCCCTGTATCGCGTCGACGACGTCCGGCAGTGCAGCAACCGGCTGACGAACAAGCTTCAGCGTTGCCTGGCGTCGGACGATTGTGATATCCGCCGTAAAGTCGTACGAAGATCCGGAGGTGCAAAATGCTGTCGCGACGAACGTTGGTCGGTAGGCTTGCAGCTGGTGTCGCCGGTGCGGCGGTGGCGTTTGCCGCGCGTCCTGAACGAGCGAAAGCCGCGGTGACGCGCCGCGATACGAGCGCCGACACGGAGATTGAGCGGCGTAACGCCGCGCGGGTTGCCGCACCAGCGGAGTTGGCGCAGGGCTCGTCGACAGCGGCACCTGACGCGGGCATGCAAGCAACTGCCGGCGTGCCACCGCCCTGGGATCTCCTGCGTCCCCTGGCGCCGGGATCAACGGTGGCGCACGGCTGGCGGGTGGCCGAATTGGGCAGCGCGGTGGACGGTGTGTGCGTGCTGACGCTGCGTAACGCACGCGGCCGGACGCACCGCGTGCACCTGTGTCGCAACGATGGGCGCCCGCAAGGCTTGGTATATACGGATCGGCTCGACCTTGTGGTGATGAACGGCGGGCAAGGGGATCTGCTCACCGACGAGGGTTTGGCGCAAGCGGTGGCCGAGGTGGCGCACGTGCTCGCGGTCAACGAACGGCGAGCGGATTTGGTGGCGGAGCTGCTCCCGCATCACGAGCGGGTGCGCTTGTTCGCCGGCTCCGAAGACCGAAGGTTGCGGTAATGCCGTCAACGCCGCAAGCCGGTCAGGAATCCCGCCTCGGGTTCGCGTTGGCGCCTGACCAGATCTCTTTCGAGGTGGACGAAACCGTCTATCCGCTCGAGGCAGTGTACGGGGCATGTTACCTGTTCCTCGACCGCTGCTTTGTCTTTTTGTCGCGCCCCAAACCTCAGGTGGTAGAGGTGCGGCTGACGGCCCGCGACTCGGCGACGCCCGTCGAGCTTGATACGCTGGCCGGCGAGTTTGCCAACGAATTGCTCTCGCAAGTAACGCGCATGCGGCTGTCTCAGGCGACGGCCCGGATTCGCGAGTACTACACTGCGGCGGCGCTCCGCGCGGCAACCTCGGCTCCATCGATCGACGCCTTACTGGCGGAGCTGGAGTCCGAGGAGCTTG
>CAZTDK010001309.1:0-1312 GCA_964611965.1 uncultured Binatia bacterium (SeqCode)
TGAGGTCCGAACACGATAGTCAAACGTGACAATCAACTTGCCCCGATCATCGCTGCGGTGGTAATCATTGCCAGTGGTCTATTTGAAAATTCCTTCGATCACCAGGGCGATCCGGGGTTGGCGAAGTCGCTCGCAAGACTTCACTCCAGGGCAAACCTGACGCATCGTGCACCATGGATGCTCGTTTGTCTGGTCGCGATCTGATTGATGGCTTGATTCGGGCCGCGCATCGACACCGGCCGCCGCTGCCCCCACCGGCGCTGCAACGGGTTGTGCGGCCGTCGATGGAGCGCTTCGCGGCCTTTCGCCGTGCCTCCCAACCCGTCCTCCTGGATGGCTTGGTCGATGCATCGCCAGGTCACGCGCACTGGTCTCTTCCTCGTCTACGGCAGCGCTTCGGTGATCGAGTGATTTCGGTCATCCCGACCAAGCAGGGCCGGCTGAGCTGCGATGTGCGTTCGGGCGTGACGTTCGAGACGGTCCGTTTCGGCGACTACGTCGATCGGCTCGAGCGCGGCGACCCATCTGAGGCTTATCTCGCCGCTCCAGCAGACACGTGGCTGCCCGAGCTGAACGACGACGTGCGCCCACCGGAGTACTGTCGCAACGCGCCATGGCGAATCTCGCGATTCTGGCTCAGCGCGGCGCAGACTTCGACACCCCTGCACCGGGACGTGGCACAGAACATTTTCTTCCAACTCGCGGGCCGCAAGCGCATCTATCTCTATTCACCGGCGGCCTCCCCCTGGCTGTATTCGAACCCGCTGCGCTCCGCCCTGCCGAACTACAGCCGCTTCGATCCGGAGCAACCGGACTACGAGCGCTTCCCACTCTGCCGCGAAGTTCAGCCGCTCGAAGTGGTCCTCGAGCCGGGCGATGTACTGTACCTGCCCTCGCGCTGGTGGCACCAAGTGCGGTCGCTGGAGGTGAGTGCGTCGTTCAACTTCTGGTTTGCCGACGGTGCACTGGCCATGGTCGTGCGCGCCGCTGAGTTCGTGAAGCGCAGACGCGGCCTTGAGATCTACGGTCTCGAGACGCGCCTGCGCGCCAGCGGCAAGCTCGGCGCGCACTGAGTCGCCAAAAGGAACGTTGACAGGCACTGCGAGCCTCATGGTATACGTGAGACCAATGCACAGCGCTGCCAGCCCGTCAGTCAAGGGCGGTTCGCAGGCGAGCTCCGGGCCGTCTGCCCGCATTACCCTGATCCGTCCGCCGGCGGTTTCTTCGCGGCATGCCTACAGCGTCGGGATCGTCCCTCCGTTAGGGCCGGCGTACGTTGCCGCGGCGCTCGAAGCGGCCGGCCATGAGGTTG
>CAZTDK010001310.1:0-1309 GCA_964611965.1 uncultured Binatia bacterium (SeqCode)
GACACTCATGGCGACCAGATCGATGCCCACGGTGTCGTGGCGTTGCATCATGAAGGCGATGCGCAGCTTGGTGCCGACACCATCCGTCGACGTCACCAACAACGGCCGCCGGTAGCCCTTTGGAATCCGACACAGTGCTCCAAAGCCGCCGACCCCGGCGACTACCTCCGGCCGCATCGTTGAGCGCGCTGCCGCCTTTGCCGCACTGGCGACGCGGTCGCCCGCCACAATGTCCACTCCCGCTTTTCGATATGATACCGCCATTCCCGCCCTCTCATCCCGACCCGCAGCGATTCCCACAGCACGGCGGCAAAAGCAAATCGCGGAGGCACCGCGGCATGGCGAGAACCATCCGGTTTTCTTGAGGTGCCTGGCTGAGCGGTGATGGGACTTGCGCTGGCCGCGTGGCCTCGAACACACTTCTTTCTCGAACCACTGATATGACTGACGGCTGGGCGAGCACGGTGCTGGGCAGCCTCCTGGTGGCTGCCCTCACGCTTGCATTTTCAGGTGACTCGGTGCGACGCCCCGTGTAGACTCCGTTCCTGCAGACCGCGGCGGACAAGCGCATGGGAACAGTCATCGATCTCCGAGCCAGACACCATTCGAAAAAAAGTGGAAGCGCCCAGCCACGGTTTGTCCCGTGTGCGCAGTGTGGCGAACGACATCCCCTCGTCCGGATGACGGGTGGCACGGTTCGCTGTCTGACGGCGTTCGCTGATGGCGACCGATGGTTTTGCCGCAACCGTGGTTGCCGAGCCGCCTGGATTGAACAACAGGCGCCACCGAAGTGACCCGCGGTCTCGTGCAGGCCAGGTAATTGACTTCTGCGCGGCTGGGGAGAACGATGAGGGGCATCAGATGGTGCCAATATGAGTAAAGCGCAGATGGGGATCGTCGCCGCAGTCGTGGGTGTCGTCGCGATCGTCGGCGGCATCAAGCTCTTCGGCGGTTCCCCGGCTGACGACGAGATGGCGCGGCCGCAGAAACTCGCTCAACGAGACGCAAAGACGGAGCATGGCGGGTGGAGTGTGCGCTCCAATTCTCAGGACCCGCTTGACGCAGACGCAGGCGATATCAAGGTGCCGCGACAAGCTGCGGCAAATCCCGGCGGCATCGCTCCGCCACGCCGCGGCGAACCCAGTGCGCCTCAAGGTGGCCAGCACGCGGCTTCAGGTCAAGGGGAGAACGCGGCCCAGCCTGACAGCGGCAGCGCCGCTGGCGTGGCGCCCGCGAATCCCTCAGGTGTTGACGGAACAAACCGTAGTGCGCCCAGCATCCGGATCGCCCGGGCCAATCAAGGGATCGC
>CAZTDK010001311.1:0-1306 GCA_964611965.1 uncultured Binatia bacterium (SeqCode)
GCTGCGTGCCGCCGTTCGCACAGAGCCCGTGGACGGTTCCGCCAAGACCTGCGAGCGCTGATTCCAGCGCGTCGCGGTTGGCAAGATCCGCCCCCGGGCCGATCATAATGGAACGGCGATTTTGGCGAGGCGCAGCGTTCAACTGTGGTCGATTCGAAGTTTTCGGGCGCAGCCTTGTCCGACATGCATCAATGTGGCAATGCCATACTCAATTCAACAGGCGCTCCAAAAGGCGGACGCCGCTAGGAGGTTCACATCGCCATGATCCCAGCTCTGGTGCGGTTCATCCATCCGACATTCGTCGTGGTGGTCCTCATGTCCTGCTTCGCGTGGGAAGCGTCAACTGTTCACGGGCAAACGCCATGTCCTGGCGACCTAAACGGGAACGGTGAGGTCACGATCGACGAGATCGTGAGGGCAGTAAACAGTGCGCTGAATGGGTGCAATCAGGCCACGATAACCGACTGGACAGTCGATAGCTCAACATCGGTACCGGGTCTCATCGGAAGTCTCGTCGTCGATCCGGCGGGGACGTTTGCGTACATCAGCACCGGTTCCGCGCTAATCGTCGTCGACCTGAACGCCAGACGAGCCACGAGAATCTTCCCAGTTTGCGGGAGTGGGATGTCTTGCTCCGTGGATGGGGTCGATCCGTCTGGGACCTTGGTGCTTCTGCACAATTTCGATGAGGCTGTAGTCATCCGCGCAGCCGACGGCTCCCAAGTGCGCACCGCAGGGGCTGGCGCGGCCGGACATGCGGCATTTGCCAACGGTTGGGTGTATGTCCCAGCATTCAATGGCCGGGCGCTGGTGGCGCAAGAAATCCAGGGCACGCAAACGAAAACCATCAACCCCTACGCCGGTTCTAGTGGCGTCGCAGGTCCCGATTTTGCCGTTGCATCGCCCGACGGCAAGAAAGTCGTCTTCGACGACTCCTTCAGTGCCTCAATCTTTGTCGTCGAGACTTCGACGAATCAGATAACAGCGACCATTGCGCTCGGCTTTGCGGCAACCGGAGCTTTCTTCCGTGACGATTCGACTGTTGTTGTGTCTTCACCTGGCATCTTAGAAGTGGTCGATCTAGCCAACCCGACGGCCATACCCCAGGTAATACCCGTAGACTTTCTCGGGACACCGCAAGGGAGCCTGAGCAGCGCCGCCGGGTTCAATGGCGGGTTGCTCGCCGACGGGAGCGTTACGAAACTGGTCGGGTTGCACGGCGTATCCATTGACGGGTCGACAAGTTATCCTACCGATCTCGAATACTCTCTCGGAGTGATCGACATTCAGAGCGGCATCGTCAGTG
>CAZTDK010001312.1:0-1303 GCA_964611965.1 uncultured Binatia bacterium (SeqCode)
CTTAGCCGAGAGGAGGCCCGCCAGGCGGTGAAACCAGAGGTCGATCTCGACGTCTCAGAGGCCGCGCAAGCGCTGCGCACCGACCCGAACAGTGAGAAGATGTTGCTGGCGCAGCACATGTCGCATGCGTCGCACGGCAGCCACGGGTCGCACGGCAGTCATGGGTCGCACGGCAGTCACGGCTCGCATGGCAGTCATGGGTCGCACGGCAGTCACGGGTCGCACGGCAGTCATGGGTCGCACGGCAGTCATGGCTCCCATGGCAGCCACGGCTCCCATGGATCGTGGTGAGAGAAGACAACGCAGGGAATATACGGTTCCCGCCTCCGGCAGCGTGAAGCTGAATTCAAGAAATCCAAACTGCAGACGTATAGATTGACGTGAGCTGTCCGACGCTCACGAGGAAAGTAGCACTGCCTCGTTATGGGTGGGTTTTTTCCACCAGCAAGTTCTGAATCTGTAGAGTCCGAAGGGGGTCTTATGAGCTTCGTTCAATCAGAGGCGAACAGGTCCATTCCGGACAGCGCTGCGGCTATCGCGTCTTCTCGCGTCATCCGCAGTCAGCGGCGAGGCTGGGCGAAGGCTCTTCTCGGTACGAGCGGTGTGCTTGCTCTGCTCGTTGTGGCCTCGAGCGCTACAGCGCAGAGCAGTGGCCCCGCGTACGCGGGCGCTACCGGACCAGAATCGGGGGCGAGTTGTACGGTAAGCCCGGCTCAAACAAGTAGCCAGGGCGCTAATATCTCTCTGGAGACGGTGACTTGCTCGAGCGTCAGTCAGTCCGCTGTGATTTTCTTTGGTATTCGCAACGATCAATTTGTCATCGGCGATAAGGAAGTCGGCAGCGCCGGGCCCGTTGCCGGCACGGATCAGTTCAAGACTGCGGTCGCCGGAGCCGGCCCGTGCCCGGGAAGCAGTTGCACCATCAGTTACACGGGAACGACGACGGTTCATGACAATATTTCGGCTACGAACCTGGCCGTGAACACCAAGTTGGTGCTCACGCTCACCAGCGGAGCGGGATCCATCGTGAGCGTGGCGAATTCCGCCCCCACGGCCAATACCAACAACGGCGATATCGGCAAACTGTTTCAGGTCACCGGCACCAGCTTCACGGTGACCGTACAGGTGCTCGCCGCGCTGAACCCCGGCACGCCCAGCGGCTTTTCATCCCCCACGGTCTTCGACCCGACAAACACTACCGACGTCACCGATCGGGATGTCAGCCATGTGGACGTGGGCTTCTATTGGACAAATTTCACACCGACGCCGACTAGAACGCCGACGAGCACGCCAACCAGGACGT
>CAZTDK010001313.1:0-1297 GCA_964611965.1 uncultured Binatia bacterium (SeqCode)
GTCGGACTTGGCAGTGCCTAGCGACCAATCCTGTCCTGAGGCTCCCCGAAGGGGGAGCGGGCCATAGAAGAGGCCGGCCGCAGGCCCTAGGAGTGGCCGAGGTACTGCTCCTCCACATCGCGCCAACGGTCCTGTTCGATGATGCGCATCATCGTACGATTGATCGGTTCGCGCAGCGCGCTCCCCGCCGGCAAGCCGATCGCGTACGACACGTGCTCGAGAACGAGGGGCGACACGCGCAACACCCCTTGCCATTGCCGGCTCACGAGGTAGCGCAGGCTGGTCGAATTCGCGACGAGCGCGTCGATATGGTGCCCCGCGAGTGCGGTGAGCGCCGGCTCATAGTCGTCGAATGCCGTGGCGTTGACGTGCCGGCGTTTCAGGAAGCTCGCGCCGGCGCCGCCGTTGATGACGCCGAGGCGGAGACGGAACAGGTCGGATTGTTGGCGGACCGCGCCCTGCAGCGAACCGACGGTAAGGATGGAGGTGACCGTCGCGGTGAAGATCGCCACGGCGACCAGGCCGACGAACATCCACAACAGCGCCACGGAGCGGCCAGAAGCGGTCTTCGGGGTCAGGTCGCCGTATCCCACCGTGGTCATTGTTACTGCCGCCCACCAGACGCCGGTGGCGACTCCTTGATGCCATGGGCCGCCAAAATCCTTGGCGTTGTGACGGCGTTCGATCAACGTGATCACCACGCCAACCACGACGGTAGCCCCCAGAATGATGGCCATCAGACGGAGGAGATGCGAGTTGGCCATCGCCGTCAACGTTGTCCACAACGACAGTTCCGTGGACACGTGCTCGGCGAAACCGAGCCCGTTCGCATAGAACGGCAGTGAGAAATCGTGCGCTGCGGCGCCATCGGCGTTGATGATGACCGCCCCGAGCGCCAGATCGACCGTGCGATCGTGCAGCAGCCGGCGGATCTGCGCATATTCAACCTCACGAGCCTCCCAGCGCAGGCCCAGGGTTTCGGCCACCTCGCGCCATAGCTCGACGCTCAAGCCGGACCACGTGCCGTCGGCACCTTTGATGCTGAACGGTGGCGTGTCGGGAATTGCCACGATCAGTGGCCGGGAGGATCCGTCGCGCTCCGAACCCCCTTCTGTTGGTGGCGTCGCAGCCGCAAACGCCGATCCCGCAAGCAACCAGATTGCGAGGATGGCCCACGGCCGACTACCGTGCATGGCAACTGTTTTTGACATGAGAAAAAGACGTAAAGAGATTCAGCCTACCGCCCACTGACCGCTCGTTCTATGGTGCGGACCGCGTTCCAGTCAAGCGCCGTGGT
>CAZTDK010001314.1:0-1290 GCA_964611965.1 uncultured Binatia bacterium (SeqCode)
CCCCCCCCCCCCCCCCCCCCCCCCCCCCCCCCCCCCCCCCCCCCCCCCCGCAGGGTGTCGACGCGCTTCTGGATTCCAGCCGACACCCCCAGTGGAGTGCCACACTCGCCGCAGAACTTCTCTTCTGACGCGCAGGCGGCATTGCACTGCGGGCAGCGGCGCTCGAGTGATGCGCCGCAGTTCACACAGAACTTACGCCCCGGACGGTTCTCGTGTGCGCACGCCGAGCACTGCACGTTCACTCATCCTCTCCAGCAGCGAGCACTGCGGCCAGTCGAGCCGCATGGCCGGCCGCTCCCATCTCCGCGAAGGCGCGCTGTGCCTCGCGCAGGAGACACGCACCATCGCGAGCGTCGCCGAGATCCAGAGCGAGGCGCGCGCGTTCCTCGATCAAGAACGGCGTCTGGGCGCGGGCGCCGGTCTCGGCGACGAGCGCCTCGGCACGTACCAGGCACGCCTCGATTGCCGCTTTCGCAGCCACGCCGTCGAGCGCGCGCAGCACGCGCGCTTGCGCGAGGTGTGCGCGCACCTCCCAGCCGCGCGTACCGCGTTCCTGCGCCAGCCGGATCGCCTGATCAGCGGTGGCGCGCGCGCCCTCGGCGTCGCCTACTCCGAGCCGCGCTTCGGCCAAGAAGGCGAGGTGGACAGGTTCGAAGTCGGCGGAGAGGGGCAGTGCCTGCGCCTGCTCGAGGGCCTCCAGGGCAGCTGGTGAGTCCTTGGCGGCAAGCCGGACACGTCCAAGCGCGTGATACCCGAACGATTGCGCGAACGGGCTCCCCGCGCGCTCCCCATACTCAAGCGACTCGCGGGCGTGCCGTAGCCCGGCGTCCACCGGGTCCCCCGCGTATTCGTCAGCAAACACGCGAAACAAGAGCGTCAAGCTCGCGAACTCCCACTGGCCAAGGTCGCGCAACCGGCGCACCGCGGCTTCGAGGTCCGCGACGCCAGGTGCCAGCCTCCCCATTTCGACCAGCGCCCAACCATGGCGCGAGCGCGTCCAGACCTGGGTGGAGAAGCCCATCCGATCCAGACCGAGGTTCGGATCGTCACCACCGACATCGAGCCCCTCGTCGAACACGCGCAGCGCGTCGGCGAGGCGGCCCGAGGAGACGTAGATGTGTCCGAGATCGGCGCGAACGAGTGCGCGGAAGCTGACATCTCCCACCTCGTCGGCGAGTCGAACGGCCTCCGCCCCGATCTCTGCAGCCTTGGCGAGCTGGCCGGTCAACCAGTACGCCGGCATCAAGGCGGATTCGATGTCCAATCGACTGCGCGCATCACCCTGGTGCG
>CAZTDK010001315.1:0-1288 GCA_964611965.1 uncultured Binatia bacterium (SeqCode)
GGAATGGAATGACCGGCGAGGACTACATCGCAACACAGTGCAAAATCCGTAAGCGGGAGTGCAATGAGCAGCATTTGGTTTGCTGTTGGACTGCGAAAGGAGTATTTCGCTGCGTGTTGGATGGTACCCGTCGGGCGAGTCAGAAGCGGGCGTGTACGCAGCCTACTCGGATTGGCAAAGGAACCAGACGGACGCTAGAATATGAACCGATTCGTAGCACAGCTGTCAGCTGGAGTGTTGGGCCTATTCGGCTCCGTGCTGGTTATTTTTGCCACAGATTTCGTCGTCAGCGCGCATTCGGTCCAAGCGGCCTCCTACACCGTCGACGCGCTCCCCATCGATCCAAGGAAACCGGCAACCCTTTACGCGGCGACGTTCGACAACGACTCGGGTTACACTTTGACCATCACCCCCACCCCCACACTCGCTCCGAACGTCCACCAATTGCAGGTGCCGGCCCAAGCAGCCTCTATCAATGGCCCGCGCATCAGTGAGGACGGCGGTGTCGTCTTTTACGACGACCGCACCAACGTGTTCCTAGCCACCACCGACGGCCTTCACGGCAGGGCAATTACAGCCGTCCAAAGCGGTATATGTATCGAGCCGTACCCAAGTGAAGACGGCAACCTCGTGGCGATGAAGTGCAGCGCCAATGTCACTGGTCAGAACCCAGATGGAAACGGGGAAATTGTTTTGCGTGACTTGATCCACGACCAGTACATTCCGATCACGATCTCAGGCGACACCTTCACCAATCACGCCACTGATATCGGCGCGGACGGCTCGTCAGTGCTCTTCACCTCGGATGCGAACTGGGCAGGCAAGAACCTGGAGGCCATCGACGAATTGTTTCTCTTCCACGGTGGCCAGTACAACCAAGCCAGTGAGGGTGGATTCGAGGGGAACTATGCAATAGAGCCAGGGGCTCTCAGCCGCGACGGCAATCTGGTGGGCTACGTGCGTCTGATCCGACCGCATGAGGACTCGGCCTTCTTACTCTACGACGCGCGCACCGGGCAGACGACGGAACCCGTGGCTTGTCATCCGATGGGGGGATATCTTTTCACGCGCGACGGCAAATCCCTGGTGTATGCGGCCGGGACCACGTGCGATGGTACCCTCACCCTCCCGCTGCGAATCTACATTGAGCGATTCGGGAATGAGCGGCACGCCCTCTTGGAGTTCTCGACTTTGGACCAGGGGTACGTGAGAGAGATTGCTAGCAACACCGATGGGTCACGCATCGTCATGATCGTAAAATACAACACTCCCGATGCGCTTACCTACG
>CAZTDK010001316.1:0-1282 GCA_964611965.1 uncultured Binatia bacterium (SeqCode)
TCGATCAGCCGTTCGATGCCGTGTTCTCGGACCTCGGCGGGCTGAACTGCATCGACGACCTGCGGTACGAGAACCATGGTGGCAATCTCGCCCGTATGTCCGCCGCCTTCGGTGCCCTGCGCGACGATCAGGTCGACCCCGGCCTCCTTGTGCTTGACAGCGTGATCAATCCGCCCAGCCAGCGCCGCCACGGGAATGTTGTTGGCGTGTGCCTTGTCGACCAACCAGCTCGGCGGGGTGCCCAGGGCCGACGCAATCAGTGCCACCTTGTGCGCAAAGGCGACATCGATCAGTGGACCCATACTCTTGGCGTCGATGCGCAAGCCCGACATGCCGCGCTGGTCGCGATCGCTGCCGGCCGCGGGCGGCGGCAACGCCGGCACCCCGTAGCGCTCGAGCAACTCTTCCACCCAGGCACGGTGCTCGTCGGGCACCATCGACTTGAGACTGCCGAGATCCATCCCACCGCTTTCCGCGCCGACGTACTTGCGCGGGATGAGCAAGTCGACGCCGAACGGCCGGCCTTTCGTCTGCTCGGCCACCCATTTGAGATCGACGTCCAGTTGCTCGGGAGTATGCGCAACCGCCCCGAGCACGCCCAGGCCGCCGGCGTTACTCACCGCCGCCGCCACGTCGCGGCAGTGGGTGAACGCGAAGATCGGGAAATCGATACCGAGCATCTTGGTCGCTTTGGTGTCCATGGGGGATTCCTACCAAGTGAACGCGCGTCGCGCCACGTGCTCATTTGAGAGGCTGCACTGTCCCTGAAGGCACAGAGGCAGCGGATTTTCCCTATGCCGTCAGGCTCCCACCCGCCAGCGGCGGGAAGAGGTTCAGCTCCTGGCCGTCATGCAGGACGCTGGCCGGCTCGAGCTGCTCGTTACCGGCGACCATCATCTTGGTGTGGCCGGGGGGAACGCTGAGATGGCTGAGGACGTCGGCGACGGTGGCGCCGTTGGGAACGTCGACCACGACGGCGTTGGCGGCGCTGCCCGCGGGGAGATACTTGCGCAGCGTGCCGTGGAGCTTGACCGTGATGTTCATGATCTCACCTGTTGACCGAACGAACCTGCCGTGAGCCCACAGTTCCGCACCACGAAGGGCAGGGAGCGCAGGCCGCTCCGATGCTTCCTTCGTGAACTTCGCGCCCCTCGTGGTGTCATTCCTCACGGTGTATCAGATCGGCATGCGTGCTGACCCTCAAGGCGGTGGCGTTCCGCAGAGCGTACCGTTGATGTCGCATTGGGGCACGTCGCCGTCGGCGCGCTCGCTGGCATTCAGC
>CAZTDK010001317.1:0-1278 GCA_964611965.1 uncultured Binatia bacterium (SeqCode)
GCTGCTCGCCGCCATGATCGGCTGGTTGACCGAGCCGCTGCATGGCGTGGATGTCGCCTGGGTTGCGATGATCGGTCTGGCGGTGTTGCTGGCGGCCAACCTGCTCGACCGCATGACGTTCCGTTCCGGCATCTACTGGGACTTTCTGTTCTACCTCGGCGCCGTCCTGAGCCTCACCGGCGTGGTTCGCAACCTGGGCGTCGACACCTGGGTGATTCGTCTGTTGACGCCGGTGCTCGAGCCGCTGGCCGCACAACCGGCGCGTTTTCTTATGGTCATGGCGCTCGCGGTGTTCGCCGCGCGCTTCATCCTGCCGAGTATTCCACTGGTTTCGATCCTGATCATTACCGTGGTACCGATCGCCGCCGCGGCGCATATTGCTCCGCTGGCGCTAACCATCGTCATCTGCACGAGTGTGACCGTGTGGTTCCTTCCCTACCAAAGCACCTACTACCTGGCGCTCTACTTCGGGACAAAAGAGAAGGCCTTCAGCCACGGTCAGGTGCGCGCCCTGGCGTGGACCTACGGAGCGATCTACTTGGTGGCGATTGCCGTCGCCATTCCATTCTGGCGGCATCTGGGAATGCTGCCGTGAGCGACCTGCGGTCGGCGTCATTTCTATGGTCCGCTCCCCGATGGGTCGCTGCACGCGACCAAGCCAGACCGGCTGCTCACCGAACAATGCCAACTCACCTCACATGGCCGGCTTCACTTCAGCGCAAAACTCCGGATGTGCCGTCAGCCACGCCGCCGCGCCGCGGATCGATTCTTCGTTCTTCTTGTTGATGAAGCGGTAGATCGGTGCTTCGAACCAGCGCAGCACCGGGGTGGTCATGTGGAACGATTCCCTGAAGCGGATGCGCGTGCGGCTTGGCCCGAGGGCTTCGAGCGACATGGAGCCGCTCAGGCCGGTCCGGAGCATGACATAGTCGTAGCCGCGGTTGGGTTTCACATTGCTGACCAGCTCGAACGATTCGCCACGTCTGCCGAAGGGCAGCGGATAGATGACCTTGCGCAGCAAGCCGTTGCCATCGGCGTCGCCGGGATACACGATCTCGACGTCGAGCACGCTCGGCGCGTACTCCTTCCACAAGTCGTAGCGTTGGAACAGCGACCAGATACACGCCGCAGCGAACGGCATCTCCGTATCAAACTCGTGGTGGCGCACCGCCTGGTCCTCAATTGACAGAGACAACAGACAACAGACGCAGAGACAACAGACGAGAAGTGATGCCGCCAGGGGCCGACGTCTGTTGTCTGTCGTCTCCCAGTCTGTTG
>CAZTDK010001318.1:0-1278 GCA_964611965.1 uncultured Binatia bacterium (SeqCode)
TCCACGTCCAACTGATTGATCCCATCCGGGACCCCGCCGAGGCGCAGGTGTTCACCCCGACGGCGCTGCCCGCGCCCCTGGCATTTGATCACAGTCGGATTTTGGAGGACTACTTCGCGTACAAGCGCACCGGTCAGCTGCCACGTCATGGCTTCTGAGTCGTCGCCGACACTGCTCACGCCGCTGACGCCGGATGAGCGGCGCGCGCTCTTGTGGCTGGCGCGCGAGAGTATCCGTTCGGCCCTGGACGACGAGCCGCTGCCCGTACCGCGCGAGCTGACGCCACCGCTGCTCGAGTTGAGTGCCGCGTTTGTCAGCTTGCACATTCAACACGACTTGCGCGGCTGTGTCGGAACGCTGCTCGCCGAGCACGCGCTGCATATCACGGTAGCGCAGCGGGCGCGCGCGGCCGCCTTCGACGATCCGCGGTTCACCCCGTTGACGGCGGCGGAGCTGGCCGCCGTGGAGATCGAGATCTCGCGGCTCAGCCGGCTGCTCCCGGTGCGCGCTGCGGACGTGCAACCGGGCATCCATGGGGTCCACGTACGCGCGGGAGAACACCGCGCCGTCTTCCTGCCGCAAGTCGCGCCACGCTACGGCTGGGACGCCGAGACGCTGCTGCGCGAGCTCTGCTGCAAGGCGATGTTGCCACCCGACGCCTGGCAGTCACCGGAGACGACGCTGGAGATCTTTGAGGCGGAGGTGTTTGGCGATAGTGACGAGTGACGAGAGGATGCCGCTGCCAGTTCTTCGCTTGTCACTCATCACTCGTCACAGCTTTTTGAGTGCCGCCTCAATCCGATCCAGCCCGCGCTCCAGGTTCTGCATCGAGGTCGCGTACGAAATGCGGATGTGCTCGGGATAGCCGAAGTCGGTGCCGCCGACGACGGCCACGTGCGCGGTTTCGATGAGATAGGCGGCCAGGTCGTCGCCGTTCTTCAGGCCATGGCCGCGATTCAGGTAAGCCGCCAGGTTGGGAAAGGCGTAGAACGCGCCTTGCGGCTGCGGGCAACGCACGCCGTCGATGGCGCGCAGGCGCTCGACGACGAAGTCGCAGCGCCGGCCGAACTCCGCCATCATCACCGGTACGGAGTCCTGCGGGCCGCCCAACGCTTGGGCGGCTGCGGCTTGCGCGATGGACGATGGGTTCGAGGTCATCTGTCCCTGCAGCGTCGACATCGCTTTCACGATGTGCGCCGGCGCGGCGGTGTAGCCGACGCGCCATCCGGTCATGGCATAGGTTTTTGAAACCGAGTTGACCAGCAGCGTGCGCTCGCG
>CAZTDK010001319.1:0-1277 GCA_964611965.1 uncultured Binatia bacterium (SeqCode)
TGGAAGCCGCGCGGCTCCTGCGGGCAATGCTGCACCACCCGACGGAGCTTGCCGAGCAAGCACGTCAGATCAAGGCGCTCGAGCACGAAGGTGACGTCATCACGCATCGTGCGGTCGAGCTGTTGCATCGGACCTTCATTACGCCGATCGACCGCAGCGATATCCATCGGCTCATCTCGCGGCTCGACGATGTCTTGGATTTGATTGAAGCGAGCTCGGAGCGCATCTGGCTGTATGCCATCGATGCCGTCGACCGGGATGCCTCGGACCTGGCCGATGTGCTCGTCAATGCGGTCACCGAGATGAGCCGCGCGATGGTGCAGCTGCGCAATCTCAAAGACCGTGACGCCATCCTGCGGGCGTGCATGGAGATCAATCGCTACGAGAACGAAGGCGACACGCTGCTGCGACGCGCCGTGGCCAGACTCTTCCAGGAAAGCAAGGATCCCATGCTGGTCATCAAGTGGAAGGACATCTACGAGTTCCTCGAAGATGCCATCGACCGCTGCGAGGACGTTGCCAACGTCGTCGAAGGCGTCGCCCTCGAGTACGCCTGAGGCCTGCGGCCCGGCGTCTTTTCTATGGTCCGCTCCCCGTTGGGTCGCTCCGGGCTTCCCCGTCCGAGAGGCTGCTGAGCAATCGGCGCTGCTTGCTGCGCGTACGGGCAACGAAGGGAAGGTATGGCAATGGTGGTGGTGGGGTTGCTCATTCTGGTGGCGTTGGCGTTCGACTTCATGAACGGCTTCCACGACGCCGCCAACTCGGTCGCCACCATCGTCTCGACGCGCGTGCTGACACCCCGCCAGGCGGTGCTCTGGGCCGCGTTCTTCAACTTCGTGGCGGCATTCGGGTTTGGCGTCCAAGTGGCGAGCACGGTCGGCAAGGGTATCATCGACCCCAGCGCGGTCACTAACAGTGTGGTGTTTTCCGGCTTGGCGGCGGCAATCGTGTGGGACGTGTTGACCTGGCTGTACGGCTTGCCCACCAGCTCATCGCACGCCTTGATTGCAGGCTTCGCGGGCGCCGGGATTGCCGCTGCCGGCCCGAAGGTAGTGGTCGTCAGCGGCCTGACGAAGGTCTTCCTCTTCGTCTTCATCTCGCCGGTCCTGGGACTGGTGCTTGGTTTGTTCTTCATGACGGTCGTGACGTACATCGTCCGCCACCGCACTCCGGCACGCGTCGATAGCCAATTCCGTCGTCTGCAATTGCTGTCGGCGGCGCTCTACAGTCTGGGACACGGGACCAATGACGCGCAGAAGACGATGGGCATCATTGCG
>CAZTDK010001320.1:0-1276 GCA_964611965.1 uncultured Binatia bacterium (SeqCode)
TGACGACCTCCACGGTCTGCATCGCACCGGCAACCTCCGATGTTACGTCCGCAAAAGCGAAGGGCCGCGCCGGGGCGCGCGTCGACCATACGCTGACTCCCTGCTTCGTCAGCATCCCGCTCACTGCTGTCACCAACCCGGCACTGCCGCGATCAGCGCGCAACACCTCCGCCATGCGCACCATGGCTTGCAGGACGAAGTTGTTCAGCGGCCCACCGGCGAAGGCCATGCCGCCGGTGACGGTGAGCGGACGGCCGGGAGGGATCGCGAGCTCGCGTGCTTGCACGCGCACGGCCACCGGAAAGCAGCTGTACAGCTCGAGATGCGCGACGCCATCAATACCCAGCCCGGCGATCTCCAGGGCGCGCCGGCCCGCGTGCTGGAAACCGTACGAGCGGTGCAGCGCGGCGCGCGCCGACAGCGGCACCATGTGATTCGAGTCGGCGACCGCCAGTGGATAGATCCACCGGCTCTCCGGAACCCCGGCAGCACGCGCGGCGGCGACCGAGCAGAAGATCAACCCCGCAGCTTGATCGACATTCCAGTGAGAGTTGTGCAGCTTCGCGTATGGAAAAGCGAGCATGCGGTTGCCGCCGCCTGTCCCAAGAATGTCCTCGACGCTCACCGCGGCGCGATGCCACGCGGACGGATTGTCCACCGCCACCCGACTGAAGTCGGCCCACAGGCGCGCCACCGCCTGCCGATGCGCGTCAACGCGCAAGCCTTCGGCATAGCGAAGAGCGCTCTCCATCATGCTGTACTGGTTCACCGGCATCAGCAGCCCCATTTCGGCTTCGAGAGGACTCCAAATGTCGCGCTCGGGGCGCAGGACGCTGTGGGGTGCGCCCCCCGTCTGCGTGCTCAGCGGCGCCGGCGTGCCGGTGATCTGTGCCCGCAGGGCGCGGTATTTCGCTTCGCCGCCGGCAACCAGCACCACCGCTTCCTCGCCCGACGCGATCGCTGCCGCCGCCAGGCCGAGCGGCGTGGTTTGCAGGACGCCGAGCTCGGCGACTTGGGTGCGCGCCGTGCTGGCTCCGAAACGGTCGGCGATCATCCGGCCAGGGTCCGGATAATCCCAAAAGCCACGCGGCACGCGCACCGAGTTTGCCTGCGCCAGGAGCGCACGACTCCCCGCATCCGCCGCGGCGCGTTCCAGCGCGGCGATCATCAACTCGATCGGTTCGAGCGCGGCACTGGGATCGTCGAGCCGCTGCTGTACCGCACCGACACCGACGAGGACGGGGATGCGGGAATCAAGGGTTACGTTTGAAGGCAT
>CAZTDK010001321.1:0-1271 GCA_964611965.1 uncultured Binatia bacterium (SeqCode)
CCAGCATGAACGCGACGAAGACGAGCACCGGCGTCGCGCCCGTCACGAGCGACACCACTGCCGGCCCGGGACAGTAGCCTGACAGTCCCCAGCCGACTCCAAACAGCACCGCACCATTCAACAACTGCGCATCGATGTGCGTGCGCACCGGCAACGCGAAGGCATCGCCGAGGACCGCGGCCCGACGCTTGAGGATGCGCGGAAACGCCGACAACCCAACCAGCACGGCACCACCCATCACGAACGCCAGCGTCGGATTCCATCGGCCGGTGAAGTCCAGAAAGCCGATGACCTTTGCCGGCTGTGTCATGCCGGCCAACCCCAGGCCGAGCGCAAACACCACACCAAATACGAATGCGCTGATCAACTTCATCCCGCGCTCCACCGCAACACATGATTGACGATGTACACCGTCACCGCGCCGGTACCCATGAAGGTCAGGGTTGCGGCCAAGGATCGCACCGAGCGCCGCGCCAAACCGCACACCCCGTGGCCGCTGGTGCAGCCGTTGCTGATCCGTGTGCCCATTCCAACCAGCACCCCCGCCCCGGCCAGCACCGGCAGCGGGCGGGGATGGACCGTGCTGATGGCAGAAGGGGCTTCGACCACCAGCACGGCACCGCCCGCGAGGAGGCCCAGCACGAAGCTGAGCCGCCATGCCACGTCACCGGAGCGAACGGAGAGTATCCCGGCGACGATGTTGCTGGTGCCGGCGATGCGCCCGTTGAAGAGCAACAGGCCACTGGCCGCGCCACCGATGAGTGCGCCGCCCACCAGTGCTTTCACAATATCCGTCGTGTCCATCGAGCTGTGCTGAAACGTTTGAGGCGCAATGACGCGCTCAGATCCCGCCTCCGCCGTCGAAAAGATCGTCCCGGGGTTGCGCCTGGCTGATGCGGCTCCCTGGCGGAACACCGTGCGTCAGCCAGACGTTGCCACCGATGCTCGAGCCGCGGCCGATGGTGATGCGGCCGAGGATGGTTGCACCGGCGTAGATCGTCACGTCGTCCTCGACGATCGGGTGACGCGGAATGCCCTTGATCGAGCGGCCGTTCTCGTCGGTGGGGAAGCGCTTCGCGCCGAGGGTGACGCCCTGATAGATACGAACCCGCGCGCCGAGAACGCTCGTCTCGCCGATGACGACGCCGGTCCCGTGATCAATGAAAAAACGGCTGCCGATTTTTGCGCCGGGATGGATGTCGATCCCCGTCGCGCTGTGCGCCAGCTCCGCAATCATGGCAGTCCCCGGCGTTACTACCATCACGAATTTG
>CAZTDK010001322.1:0-1264 GCA_964611965.1 uncultured Binatia bacterium (SeqCode)
TCATCTCGGCGTCTTTGCGCCTTTGCGGTGAGGTCTTTTGTCTCATTGAGGCTAGTTCCTCGGCTTCCAGCGAACCCAGCGGATTGTCGATACCACGGGCTGATCAACGCCGCGCAGCCTGCCAAGATTTGCTTGAGATACGCCTGCTGGGCGCGTTTTGGTGGCACACCCCAAGATCCGATCCCGAAGACGGCGTTCGAGTGTCCATCCCGAAAATTCATGTCGCTGCCTTTCCGGCGTGAGTGACGATGTCCAGTGAAGCGCGGCGAAGGTAGATCGGCAAAAGGCAACCTCGCCGGCGCCGCTCGCCGCGCACGGTTGTCCCTCCCGAGCCGTGCAACAGACACCTCTGCTCGCCGCTTCCACTGCGGTGCACGTGTGCGAAAAGAGCAACGCGCCAGTCGACAACTCAGCGCACAACCGCGGCGGGCAGAGCGAACGCTGTCGGGATCAACCACGTGCGCCGACGTACGAGGATATGACCCGTTAGACTTGTTCGCGCCATTGCTGTACTGCGCGACGGGGAAGCGCCCAGAGCAGGGGACAATGCGGAGAGGGGACAAGAGAACGGCGCGGGCTGGTGGGGGCGGTTTGCGCGGTGGGTTGCCTCTGTACTCAGGACCGTTTGCCGTGCCTGGGATCGCCGGGGCCATTTGTCGTCTGATTCGCATGCACGGTGCCGCGTTATTCAGAGCCAGCGGGGCAGTCTGCCGGGCGTCGATGGTGGTGGCGATGATGCTCGCGCTCCTCACCCCCATGAGCGCGCGTGCGCACCATTCCAACCCGCACTTGACGGGTGGCCCTGGACACCCGCTGCCCGTGCGCAGTGGCGGAGCGTCGCTCTCTGCGGCGCAGGGCATACCTGCCCGCCTTTACTACTATGGCGGCCGCGTCGTCTCCAACCTCCAGGTCGTCCAGGTGCTCTGGGGCAACGGCAATTATCTCTCCACCGTGAGTAGCGTGACCACGCCCAGTATCGCCACATTCTACCAGGGCGTCCTCAACAGCGCGTACGTCGAGTGGCTCACCGAGTACAACACGGACATCCCTGCCACTGGGGGTGGTCCAGGGACCAACCAGAGTATCGGCCACGGCAGCTTCGTCGGCCAATACACGATTACGCCATCGTCGCAGAATAACGGCGGGACGATCAGCGATTCCCAGATCCAGAGCGAGTTGACGGCGCAAATCCTTGCGGGTCACTTGCCGGTGTTTTGGTTCAGCGGAAACGTGACTCGGGTTTGAAAGCTTAATTGGGCGGTGA
>CAZTDK010001323.1:0-1258 GCA_964611965.1 uncultured Binatia bacterium (SeqCode)
AGAGGCTCGCAAATCCCGGGGCTCAGCTCGATACGTGGCTGGCCGAACGGATACATTTGATCATCGAAAGGCCGGTTCTTTGGTGACAGATGCTACCGGTTCGGGTTAACATGCGGACTGCTGCGGGGGCGTAGCGAGGGCTTGGAGGCGTGGCACCTCAAGGGTCGAAGGCGCTTACACCGAGCGCGAAACAGGGGATATAGGCATGGGAACTCTCGCAGTCGTCATCGGGCTGCTGCCGCTCGCGGCTTCGGCGGCGACGATCACGGTCAACACGACCGCCGACAACATCACCGGCGGGGATGGCCGGTGCACCCTGCGCGAAGCCCTCGCCAACGTCGACGCCGTAAGCGAGACGACCGGCGGGGATTGCGCGGCAGGCTCAGGCACTGGCGATACCGTTGTCTTCGACCTCCCGCTGCCCGCCACCATCAAGCTCGCGGCACCGAGGTACGGTGAACTGGTCATTACGCAGAATGTGACCATCGTCGGTCCCGGCCCCAACTTGCTGGCCATCGACGGACGCCACAGGACTCGCGTATTCCACATCATTTTCTCCTCTGGCTCAGCGATCTCCAATTTGACCGTTCAAAATGGTGCGAGTAAATTGCCGTATACCGCTGCGGGCGGTGGCATTCTCGTCGAGTTCGAAGCGGTGCTCGATATCACCAACTGCACGCTGCGCGGCAACACCGCTGCTACGACGTACAGCACCATTTCCGATGCCGTTGGTGGCGGAATTGCGATTTTCGGGACCGCGACGCTCACCAACTGCACGCTGTCGGGCAATACTGCCAAAGGCGGCATCCGCGCCCGTGGGACCGGTGGCGGCATGAGCGTCGGGCCGAACGGTGATGGTATTGTGACACTCACCAACTGTACTTTCAGTGGGAACACAGCCAAGGGCGGTACCGGGGGCATCGGCGGCGCCCTCGACAACCATGGTACAGCCACCCTCACCAACTGCACGTTCAGCGGCAACACAGCAAACGGCAGTGGCCGGGGCTATGACGACCTTGGCGGGAAGGGCGGTGGCATCTACAACGGACACGCGCTGAGACTGACGAACTGCACGCTGAGCGGAAATACCGCCACCAGTCGCGGCCGTTTGGCCGTCGCTTACGGCGGTGGCATCGGCACCGACAACATCGGCCCAGGGATCGCTTTCACCCTTACCAACTGCCTCCTCAGCAGCAACGTGGGCGGGAGCTGCACGGTCGGCGGCGGGATTGACGGAGTGCACAACCTCGATGATGAC
>CAZTDK010001324.1:0-1256 GCA_964611965.1 uncultured Binatia bacterium (SeqCode)
AACGCGTACAGCGCGGTGCGCGGCGCCAGCGGGTTTGCGCTGCCGCAGAATCAGCTGCTGCCCATCTCCGATGCGCTCCAGGGATCGTTTGGGCTGCACTATGCGATGCCGGAGGTGCAGGCGCTCTATAACCAGGGCAAGGCGGCGGTGCTTGCCAACGTTGGGATGCTGATTCAACCGACGACGTACACGCAGTTCAATACGGCGGGCTATCCGCTGCCGCTCAATCTGCGCTCGCACGCCGACCAGGTTGTGGAAATGCAAACCGGGATACCCAACGCGAGCGGCAGCACCGGCTGGGGTGGGCGCACGTTGGATCTGATGGAGTTCACCTACAGTTACAATTCCACGACCGGCTTCCCGGTTTCGATCTCCATGGAGAGCCCGGCGCTGTTCTGTGCCGGATCGATCGTGCGCAACGTCAGTCTGCAACCGGGCAACTATCTCGACCAGGACGCCATGGGGATCTGGCCGCCCGCGGCGGCGCAGGCGCGGGCTGCGGCCCAGGCGCAGATCGCCGCGGTGACCAACGGCAATTCGATGATCGATGCGGCAAACTCGGTGATCGCCGATGCCTTGGCGCTCAACCCGCTGCTCAAAAACGCGGCGGGATCGGTCACCTTTCAGAAAGCCTTCCCATCCAATCCGCTTGGCGACCAACTCCAGGACATCGCGCGGATCATCAGCCTGAACTCGCAACTCGGCGTCGGGCGTCAAGTCTTCTTCTGCAGCCTCAGTGGCTTCGACACGCACGGCGGCGAGTCCTATCAGCAATGGGACCTGCTCCAGCAGGTCAGCCAAGCGATCGATGCCTTCTATGCGGCGACGGTGCAGTTGGGGTTCGGGAGCCAGGTCACACTGTTCACGTTATCCGATTTCGGACGCACGCTGCAGCCGAGCGGCTCGGGCACCGATCATGGCTGGGGCAACCATCATCTGATCCTCGGCGATGCGGTGCAGGGCGGGAAGATCTACGGCAAGTTCCCGCTCATGACGAACTATGGCAACTTCAACGCCACGAACGACGACTACGCCGACAACCGTGGCGTCATGCTGCCGGGGGTGTCGCTGTCGCAGTACGGCGCCACGCTGGCGAAATGGTTTGGTGCCGCGGATGCCGATCTGAATGGCCTCTTCCCGACGCTTCCCGCCTTTTCGACGCGCAGCCTGGGCTTCATGGGGTAAAGCCGGGCGGTCGTCGGCCCCCCCTCGAATTGCTCTGGACTGCGAAATCCGATGAGCTGCCAGGGCCTACG
>CAZTDK010001325.1:0-1254 GCA_964611965.1 uncultured Binatia bacterium (SeqCode)
CGCCTCCACCCAAATCCCTACGCCTTCAGAGTTCGCGTGAATGATGCGGGCTAAGCCAGGATGCGCGGGTACGCTGACACCGACGTCAACGGCCCCGCCGACGTCCACGCCAATGGCGCCGCCGACATTTACGTCCACGGCCCTGCCGACATCCACGCCATGCGCACGTGGTCTGCACGAGGTGCGGGGCGGAGTGGACGGCGGTGCTTACCGCTGACGTGCCACTGGGGTGCCGTTTTGTCCGCGGCTCAGTCAGGGCGCCGGGCAGCTCACGAGGTCGTTGTTCACCGCTTGGATAATCAGCGTGATGTCGACGCTGCTGCCGCTTGGGATCCCGTGCGGACAGGCCGACCCGTCGGCGGTGCCGAGGTCGATGTTCACGAGGGTAATAATCTCGTTCACCGTGACGTCGCTGCTGGCGTCGCAGTCGCCGACACACGCGGCGGTTGGTGTCGGCGTGGCCGTTGGCAGCCCGCAGCTGTTGAGAAGGATGGACACGGTGTTGTTAGCAGAACTTGCCGTCACCAGGTCGAGGACGCCGTCGTCGTTGAAATCCGCGACCGCGACGAAGACGGCGCCACCGAAGAGAGGATGACTCCCCACGGTGAAGTGGGTTGCCGCCCCGAAGCTGCCCGTGCCGTTGCCGAGCAGGACCGACACGGTCTCGGCGCCGGCATTTGCCGTCGCCAGGTCGAGGTGGCCGTCGCCGTTGAAGTCCCCTACCGCGAGCGACTCCGCATTTCCCACGGTGAAGTCGGTTGCGGCCCCGAAGCGCCCCGTGCCGTCGCCGAGCAGGATCGACACGGTGGTGGAGCCATACGCCACCGCCAGGTCGAGATGGCCGTCACCGTTGAAGTCTCCTACTGCGACGGCGTCCGGGGAACTGCCCACAGTGAAGTTGCTGGTCGGCCCGAAGCGCCCCACGCAGTCGCCGAGCAAGATCGACACAGTGCCGGAAAGCGAATTCGGCACCGCCAAGTCGAGGGAGCCGTCGTCATTGAAGTCCCCGATCGCGACGGGGAAGGCGTTATTCTGCACGGGGAAGCTGGTTGCCACCCCGAAGCTTCCCGTGCCGTCGCCGAGTAGGATCGACACACTGTCGGGTCCGGAGCCACGGGGGGCGGAAATTGGCAGCGCCAGATCGGGGTGGCCGTCGCCATTGAAGTCCCCCACCGCCACGGAGCGCGGTTTACTCCCCGCGGTGGAGTCCACGGTGAAGTCGGTTGCCGCCCCGAAGCTCCCCGTACCGTCGCC
>CAZTDK010001326.1:0-1249 GCA_964611965.1 uncultured Binatia bacterium (SeqCode)
CGCGTGTACTCGGCGATCACCGTGCCGAGCCCGAAGAGCACAGCCAGTGCAGCGGCGAGAGCGGGTGTTGCCTCCAGGAACCCACGGCGCTCCGCTTGTCGCACGCAGAGATAGATAAGCAGGACGGTCGCTGCACCAAGCAGCGCGCTTATCAGCAGATCGCTGGCGTCCAACCCCACCGCGGCCACGTACGGGAGCAGGAGCAACGCCGGCATCGGGCCGAAATAGCCATAGAACTTATCGTCGAGGATGGCCCAGTCGTGCATGACGGGTGGCGGCGGGAGTTGCTCGTTCAGCTGCTGCCATAGCGGCTCTGTCAACCGCACCCCGCGTTCCATGAGCAGATGATCGAGCGCATCGCGAACGGCATTGCGAAACGCTTCACTCCGGGTCCGCAGCGCTTCCTCGCGTACGGACAGTCGGCCGTGCAGCCACCCATCCGCGATGAGGAGGTGCTGTGGATACGCAGACTGCCCGAAGTGGAAGGTGCCGCCGCTAGCGCATAGCGTATAGATGAGGCCGACCACCACCGCGGTTACCACCCCCGGCCAGACGGGAATGTCTCTCCGGGGTGCACCCTGCGCGGGCCGTTCGAGAGCTGCCGCGGCGGAGTTGTGATCGAGGGACGCGCCGTGATCCTCGGGCCCCTGGTGGTGAGCTCTTTCGGTCAAATGAGAATCACGTGTCCCCGCGCATCCAAAGTACGAATCTGACCAAATATACGGTGCGCGCAATTACCGCGTCAATGCGCAAGACCCACCTTGCCATTGCGCGCAGCTGTTTCCGCACAGCAGGACCTTCTGCTTCCCAGGCTTTACCTGTGGTCAACGGGGACGTGGGGTGCAATCGTTGCGAGACGACGCGTGGCATGCGGGGGATTCAGGCTCTACGAGCCTTTGAGGGCGCGCGCTGCAGTCCACTTGGAGGTACCCTGTAGCTTGGCGCTTTGCGCGAAGGACAGTCCGCAGCGACGTGTCGCAGCGCCGCACCAGTTCGCGCAGGTTAGGGTTTCGAGCGCATCGGATCTGCACGCAAGATGGGGCAATGCTTGCCACGAACACGGACGGGCTTTTCCGCCATTCGACGCCACGGGCGTGCGACGCGCACATCGGGTGGTCGCCGAATAGCGGAAAACGCCCGCGTTCGTCAGCCGCGCGCCGGCGGAGTCGGCACGGCTGCCGGCGGCGGTGCCGGTGGCGTCTCCGGCGCGGTGCGGCTGTTGGACATGTACTCCTTCATGAACTCGAAG
>CAZTDK010001327.1:0-1246 GCA_964611965.1 uncultured Binatia bacterium (SeqCode)
CGGTAGCTCATGAATTCGAAGGGGTCATGAGCGCCGAGGAGGCACGATGGAGGCAACGGCGAACCCTGGTGATGGCCAGGACGATTCCTGGAAAGACGATCCGTGGCTCGGCGTCAACCCGCTTGATCCGGGATTTCGCGCCGATCCATATCCGCTGTTGCGGCGGCTGCAGGAGCATGATCCGGTCAACGAGACGCCGATCGGCCTATTTCGGCTGACCCGCTACGACGACGTCGTGCGCATGCTGAAGGAAGTCCCGTCCGGGGTGCGCTTTGCCGATGGCAGCACGTTGAGCAGCGCGACGCTACCCGGCGGGCCCGGGCAGTTCATCTTGCAGCAGGACCCGCCGGATCACACGCGGCTGCGCAAGTTGATGAACCAGGCCTTTCGCCCGCGGGTCATCGACGGTTTGCGGGCGCGCGTCCAGGCGCTGGTCGATGAGCTCCTCGATCGTGTCGCCGCGCGCGGCGAGATGGACATCATCGCCGATCTGGCGCTGCCGGTGCCGTCGACGGTCATCTGCGAGATGATGGGCGTACCGCTTGCCGATCGCGCCCGCTTCACGGAGTGGACCGCCGCCGCCACGCATCTGCTGGCTGCGGCGTTTGCGCCACCTGAGGTCCTCGAACGCGGTCTTGCCGCGGTCGCCGAGCTGGCGAATTATTTCAATGCGCTGATCGCGGAGCATCGGCGCCACCTGACCGACGACATCCTCAGCGATCTGATCCGTGCGGAAGAGGCGGGTGATCGACTGAGCGCGTTCGAGCTCTTGTCACAGTCGATCGGGCTGCTCATCGCCGGGTTTGAGACGACCATCGGCCTCATCGGCAACGGTGTGCTCCAGCTGCTGCGGCACCCGCAGCAACTGGAGCTGCTGCGCGCCCAGCCGGCACTCATCGCGAGCGCCGTGGAAGAGTGTCTGCGCTACGACGGGCCCATCCTGCTGACGGTGCGCATCACGCGTGAGGAGACGCGTTTCGGCGACAAGGTGATCCCCTGTGACCGGCCGGTGATGTGCATGTTGGCGGCGGCCAACCGTGACCCGGCGCATTTTCACGATCCGCAGCGCTTCGACATCACGCGTGCAGACAACGACCATCTCGCCTTCGGCGGCGGCGTGCACTTCTGCCTGGGCGCGCATCTGGCGCGCATGGAAGCGCAAGCGGCGATCGGTGGTCTGGTGCGGCGCTTCCGCGGCCTCGAGCTGCAGAGCTACGCCATCGACCATTTCGACGACTTGGACAAC
>CAZTDK010001328.1:0-1245 GCA_964611965.1 uncultured Binatia bacterium (SeqCode)
GCGTGCCACAGCCGCGCCCGATTTCCAACTCATGCGGCTGAATCCGGCTGGGCAATCGCACTGGAGTCCGCTTCAGGGGGACTCGTTGCCAGCTCTCGTGTACCGCGGTAGTGTCGCCCGACGTTTTTCAGAGAAACGGAGGCAGTGGTTGATGAATCGCTTTACCGGCCGAACGGCCATCGTCACCGGGGCGGGATCCGGACTTGGCCGCGCCACGGCGGTGCGGCTCGCGACGGAGGGCGCTGGCGTCGCTTGCCTCGACGTCATGCTCGACAGCGCGCAGCAAGCAGCGGCAGAAATCAGCCAGCACGGCGCCCGGGCGCACGCCTATCAGGTCGACGTGTCGGACCCCGCGTCGGTACGCGCCGCAGTCGGCGCGGCGGCAAAGGACCTGGGCAAGCCCTCGGTGTTGGTCAACTGCGCCGGCATCGGCAAGTTCGCAAACTCACATGAGGTGGCGTTCGAGGAATGGTCACGCATCATCGGTGTCAACCTGACCGGCAGCTTCCTCATGGCGCAGGCCGTGTTGCCGTATCTCCTCGAAGATGGTGGCAACATCGTCAACATTGCCTCCAACGCCGGCTTGATGGGCCAACCGTACAGCGCCGCGTATTGCGCGTCGAAAGGCGGCGTCGTGCAACTCACCCGCGCGCTTGCCGACGAATACCTGCACCGCCGGATTCGCGTCAACGCGATCGCGCCCGGGGCCATCAACACCCCGCTGATGCATGCCTTCCGTCTGCCATCGGACGCCGACCCCAAGCTGATCCGCAAGCTGATGTCGCCGCTCGGCGGTGCCGAACCCGCGGAAGTCGCCGCCCTCGTGGCCTTCGTCGCCTCGGACGAAGCCCGCTACATGACCGGTGCCATCGTCTCCATCGACGGCGGGCTAACCATTTGAAGGCTTCTCAGGGAGAAGGAACCTTCGCCACCGAGCGCACATCGCGATGGCTGCAATGATCAAGGAGAATCACGAAAACGCAAAAGAACGAATGCACGAAAGGGAAATGCTTCCTTCCCCCTCTTTTCGTGATTTCGAAATTGCGTGCGTTCGTGATTCTCTTGTGGCCGGTCAGTGGGAGACCTCTTCGCTGGGCCGTGCCACTGTGGGTTCTCTTGGTTGAGGGAGGAGATGAGCATGGCAGCCATGACGTTGCAGGACATCGCCGACCGCATCGAGATCGACGATCTCCTCACCCGCTACGCCACCGCGCTCGACGCCAAGGACTGGGACCTGTGGAGCAG
>CAZTDK010001329.1:0-1242 GCA_964611965.1 uncultured Binatia bacterium (SeqCode)
GCACTACCGCGCTATGCCCGCCAGGGCGGCCAGCCCGGCGTGGTGCGCTACGGCAAGCAGCCAGGCTCGATCTACCTGGCCGACCAGAAGCTCGGGATCGAGGTGCCGCGGATGCGCAATCTGCACCACAACCGGGAAGTGCCGCTGCGCACCTACCAGCAGCTGCAGCAACCGCGTGCCGCTGACCACGGCGTGTTGCAGCGGATACTGACGGGGCTGACGTGCCGGGAGTACGAGCGGTGTGCGGAAGCGGTGCCTGAGGGCATTCGGGTTATCGTCGTCGACGGTGTCACGCCGCTTCATCCGTGCCAGCGCCAAGAAGCTGCAAGCGCTCCACGAGCGGGCGTTGAGTGATTACGACTTCGTGGCCTTGTTTCTCGACGGCAAGACGTTCGCTAACGACACGATGGTCGTGGCATTGGGCGTGACGCTCACGGGCGAGAAGGTCGTGTTGGGTTTTGTCGAGACGAGCACGGAGAACGCCAAGGTGTGTACGCAGTTCCTCCAGGGGCTCGGAGGCGCGGGGCCTGCGCGACGCGGACGGCCTGCTGGTGATTATCGACGGCGGCAAGGGGTTGCACGCCGGCGTCGAGCAGGCCTTCGGCGCGGTGTTCGCTACCCTGAACGCCTCGCTGGTCAAACTGCAGTGCCCCGAAGTGGATTTTGTCTGCCGCGGCGACGGTGAACAGCTGATCCTCGATTTGCTCCAGCAGCTCGACGATCCGTCGCCCGTCGCAGGGGTGACTATCCGACCTCATCGGCAGTGCGTGCGTTTGCCAAGGATCTGTCGGGATTCAAGACGGCAAAAGGATCGATCCAGTTTCCGCTCGAAAAGCCGCTCCCCACCGCCCTCATTCGGAAGATCACAACCTTCCGTGTTCTGGAGTGCGTCGAGCAAGACAAGAAGTGGAAACCGAATGAGTAAGGCGTCTCGGGACCGCGACCACCTAGAAAATGCGAGCCACGAGCAAAACGGGCGCGCAGGGAATGCACATGATAATTCCGATCCTCGTCACCAACTCAGAATCCATCGCATAGCCCCCAAAGGCAATTGCCATGCCGCTAAGGCTTATCAGGGCGGCGATCCACTGAACCCTACGGGAGTCCATGCCGCCAATTTCGCACGGACTGGCGCCCATTCCAAGAGCGCCGGAATTCAAACTGAGACAACTACCGTGGATAGCAATACGATTGGCGAGTATCAGCGGTAGGAGTAGGGTGAGCTATGCCAGGATCGCACAC
>CAZTDK010001330.1:0-1238 GCA_964611965.1 uncultured Binatia bacterium (SeqCode)
TTTCAGAACGATGCGCTTCTTTCAACTCTCCCTAACTGGGGTTTCCGGGCTCAGGCGAAGCACACCCAGCTCGCAATGGACCGGCGTCATAGTCGAAGCGTTGCCCGGGCATCTCGCCGCCCGGCTCGCGCTGCCAAAATCACGACACACGCCAGCGCCGCAGATCCCCATGCTCCGGCGCTACCATCAGCCTGTGAATCGGCGTCGAAGGCTGAGCCCGAATCGGCGTCCAACCGTGACCCCCAATCGGTGCTGCGAAGCCCAATGCAGAAGGTAGGTTAGCGATGGTTGGTGGGGGCAGTCTTCGACGCCGATCTGCGATCGAGCCCCACGCCGATTCACACGCTTCGATCTCCCAACATGTTGGTTTCAGGGAGAAGGCAAGCGCCTAAGGGCGACTTGGAGGACTGGGGTCGCTGAGCCTTTCAGCGACATAGTCCGCTTTGGGAGGACCAGCTACCTCCTTACCCTCCACAAGCCTGGAAGCCTCCCTATGCAGAACGATATCACCGTGCGGATTCAGGGCCATCATCACTATCCCCATGGCAGTCCAGTCCCCATTCTTCAGGTAGACTTTCTCCTCAGTTTGGACCGTGCTGTCATTCCAAATCGATCTCCTGATGATGTAACGCCCATCACTGCCTTGAATCGCCTGCCGGCTCCCATCCAGCTTCAAGTGAATGAGGGTGTGGCCATCAGGGAGCGTCTCCACAATCTCATTGCACCCCGTTTGCTCTATGGTGACCGGATTGTTTCCTGGGAACATGAATTGGCCACTGAAGTTTGGGCATGCCTGCCCGTCGGAGGTAGCCGCTCGGGGTGAAGTACCCTGCGGTGCAGCGGTTTGCTGTTGTTTCTTCTCCAGGTTCGGTTGGGGTTGGATAGTCTCCCGGTATTTGGATGAAGCACAGCCGACGCAAGCTAGCGTGCAGATCAGACAGGCAACGCAGATGTTGGCCGCGCTCAAGGGGCGTTTCATCAAAGCAAGGTTCATTTCGCCCAAGCCTAGTACCACAGGTGTGCCTGGCATTCACCGATTGAGCAATCACCTGTACGTCAGAAGTCGTTCTTGTCAATGACGTCGATGACGAGGTGTGTCGTGTTGTTCGACCGGTCACTGTCCCCGCCGGGCCCCACAGCGTTCACAGTAACGGCGAACCTTCTCACGGTCCTGGGGACGACTGGAATCATCATGTTCATCTCACGTGCGCGCGTCGCGTATGCTTCAAGTTGGTCCA
>CAZTDK010001331.1:0-1228 GCA_964611965.1 uncultured Binatia bacterium (SeqCode)
CGCGGATGGTGCGCTCGACCTGGTGGTCGCCGAAGCCGATGCCGGTACGGCGTCCATATGGATGGGCGACGGGCATGGCGGCTTCACGCAGCAGCAGACCGTTCCCGTGGGCGTTGCGCCGTCAGGTGTGGCAATCGTTGATGACAGCACGCTCGTTGTGACTGGCGACCAGCGTGCCGACATCATCGTCGCCAATGCGGGTTCGAACGACATTAGTGTGTTGGGAAGAAATCCGGCCACTGAAACATTTGATACGGTGCAGCGGTATGTTGCCGGGCGGAGCCCGGTGGCTTTGGTGGTCGGGCAGTTCAACGACGACGCGAATTCGTACGCGGATGTTGCCACCGCCAATGTGGCCGGTGGCGCTGTTGCGTTGTTGCGTGGTGCGGGCAATGGCACGTTTACGGCAGCCGCGGACTTTGTTGCCGGCAGCGGACCAGCCGCGGTTACGATCGGTGATTTCAACCATGATGGCCACGCCGACGTGCTCACTGCGAATCGACAGGGCAATACGCTCACGTTGCTGACGGGCGACGGCAAGGGCGCGTTGCGACAGCCGACTCCCTTTGTCGCAGGCATCAGTCCCATTCAGGTGGCCAGCGGGGACTTCGATGGCGACGGCCTGTTGGATGCGGCGGTGGCCAACGATCAGGCTGGAGTGCTAATGATTTTTCCTGGCAGCGCCACCGGCACGTTTGGCACCCCCGTGTCCGTGGATGTGGGCGGCAATGTAGGACGACTGATCGCGAAGGACCTTAATGCCGATGGCCATGTAGATCTCGTGATGACCCAGCCGCTGGCGTCCGGTGTGGTGGTGCTGCTGGCGAGCGGCGGCGGTTTTGCCGCTCCGCTGTTTCTCGGACTGCCGGCAACTCCGGTGAGCGTGGTCGCCACCACGATGAACGGCAGCAGTAACGTTGATCTCATAGTTGCTGGATCCGCCCCAGCCACCGTTACGCGGTTTCCCGCAAACGGCGACGGGAGCTTCGGAGATCCGCAGTCCACCGCCCTGATCGATGACCCGATTGACGTGACGGTTGCGGATTTCGACGAGGATGGCATCGGCGATGTCGCCCTGTTGAGCGCGGCGGCGCGCACAGTGCAGGTGTGGCGCGGTAATGGCGATGGAACGTTTGCCTTCGCGAGCGAGCTGCAGATCCCGGACCAACCGGTGCGTATCGTCGCGACGGATTTGAATGCCGACAAGCACGCCGATCTCGTAGTGGAG
>CAZTDK010001332.1:0-1227 GCA_964611965.1 uncultured Binatia bacterium (SeqCode)
GCGAAGGGGGTGGAGTTGGGGTCACAACGCGCACAACAATCTGTGCCGTAGGTCCGATGTTGCCGACGATGTCGGCAACTTGCACGGTCAAAAGTGACTCGCCATCCGGAAACGCCGCGGTGGCGGAAACCTGGTCGCAGAACTGCGCCGTTGTGCTTGGGCTCAACGTGGAATCAAGCCCGTTGCTGTCGAGCGTGCAGGGCGCAGCCGCGAGGTGAAACTCAAAGCGACAGGCAAAATCGGCGAGCGCATCACTGACGAACTGACTGGGCCCAAAATCAGTTGGATTGATTCCGGGTATGCCACCGCCCCCGGGCCCGATGTCGCATACCGCGGTACTTCCACCTCCCATGTTCTGTGTATTCTCGAGCCGCAAGTCTGGTCGCTGCATCGATGGGTCCACGATCAGGTTGGAACCAACCTTCGCGCCGCTGCTGCCGGGCTTGGCCTCGACCACCAACAAGAAGCGCCCCCCCGTAGCCAGGAAGATGCGCCGGCCCTGCAGATCGAAAGCTGGAGTGGGTGGCGGGGCTCCCCCACAGGTGCAGGACGGCACGTTACACGCAAAACAACCGTCGGTGTTGGCGATACCGAAGAACGTCACCTGTGGTCCGGGATTCGGAGGTGTCGGTAGCGGGGTAAAAGTAGGCGCGCGAGTGTTGCTCGGCGTGCGTGTACTTGTCGGCGTCCGGGTGTTGGTTGGCGTCCGCGTCGGCGTCGAGGTGGCTGACGCTGTCGGCGTGAGGGTCGGCAGTAACGTCGGCGTACCACTCGGCGCATTTGTGGGTGTGCGTGTCGACGTCCCTGTCGGCGTGTTGGTCGGCGTCCACGTCGGTGTTGCCGTCAGGGTGCTCGTCGGCACGGGCGTGCCGGTAAACGTCGGCAGCGCAGTGAACGTCGGCAGCGCAGTGAAGGTATTGGTCGGGGTAGGCGTATTCGTCGCCGTCGGTGTCGACGTGAACGGCGGCGTGTTCGTCGGCGACGGCGTGTCCGTGAACGAGGCGCTTGGAAGCGGCGTGTTGGTGGTCGTGCCCGTGGGTGTGCTGGTCGAGGTGCTCGTCGGCGATGGTGTGTCCGTGAACGAGGCAGTTAGACTCGCCGTCGCGGTCGCCGCCGGCGTACTGGTTAACGTCGGTGTTGATGTACCCGTCGGCGTGCTCGTCAGCGATGGCGTGCTCGTGAACGACACGGTCGGGCTCGCCGTCGCGGTCAGCGACCGCGTGGCCG
>CAZTDK010001333.1:0-1226 GCA_964611965.1 uncultured Binatia bacterium (SeqCode)
CACTGACATTCCGCTCTGCAGCACCATGTGATTGCTGAACAGCGCAGAGGGCTTGACCTGCGCGGATGCCTCCGCCGCGCATGCGCACGATGAAGCCGCGCTGATTCAGCGCGGTCGACAGTCGCTGCGGATCGTCGCCGCAGCGGAACACGACGATGCCCGAGCGCGCGGTGTCCTCCCAGGGGCTGACAATTTCGATGTCGCGCGCCCGCAGGCCGGCGGCGAGGCGGTCGGTAATGGCAACGATCCGCGCCGCAACGTTGGCCGGCCCGATTTCCAGCAACAGCTCGACCGCCGCTCCCAGCGCGTGAATGCCGAGTTGCGGCGGCGTGCCCGATTCAAATTTCGCCGCGTCCGGCCGCGGATTGAAATGATAGGGGAGATACGTGTCGGGATCGGTGACACTTTTCCACCCGTGCAGCACCGATTGCAATCGATCGACGACGCGGCGCGAGATGAACAGGAATCCGCAGCCCTCCGGCCCCAGCAACCACTTGTGCCCGCCGACGGCGAGACAATCGATGCCGGCGCGCTCGACATCGAGCGGCACCGCGCCTACACCTTGGATGCCGTCGACGCAGAACAGCACGCCGCGCGCACGGCACAATTCACCGAGCGGGCGCAGGTCGGCGCGCGCGCCGCTGTTCCAGTCGACGAAGCTCACCGCGACCACTCGCGTCCGCTCATCGAGCAACGCACGCACGTCGTCGACACGAACACGGCCGCGTACGGGCTGCACCAGTCGCGTCGCGACACCCCAGCGGCGCAGGCCGAACCACGGGTAGACGTTCGACGGATACTCACCGTCGACGGCCACGACATTGTCGCCCGCCTGCCAGTCGAGACCGACCGCCACCAGCGACAAACCTTCGGAGGTGTTCTTGACGAAGGCGATCTCATCCGCCTGGGCGCCGATCAGCCGGGCACAGCTGGTGCGAACCGTCTCGAGGCGCACATCCCAGGCCCGATACGTTTCCGGATCGAGGACCGCGGCCTGCTCGATGAATGTCGTGACCGCCGCCACCACACGCCGCGAGACCGGGGAAACGCCGGCGTGATTCAGGTGCGTCACATGTTCGGTGATCGGAAACTCACGGCGCCAGTGGGTCCAGTCCATGTCATTCTTTCCATGCCTGCGCCGGCACATCCGCCTTTCCCCGGGCGGGTTCTCCTGCGAGTCTACCGAGGATGGATGGCGACAGGTCTGCCGAGAAGGGTGGCGAGTC
>CAZTDK010001334.1:0-1221 GCA_964611965.1 uncultured Binatia bacterium (SeqCode)
CCGGCGATCGCCGCCTTGATCGCCGGTTGACCTTCAATTGAGGTTTTCGGGCTCATACTCTGCAATGGCCTCCGCCGTCTTGCCCTCCGCGGCGAGCGCCGCGCCCAGGTTGGTGTGCGCTTCAGGGTAGTCCGGCCCGCTCACTGCGGTGCGCCGTTCTGCGGATGCTGGAGTCGCTCGAGCAGCCGCCGTGCGTCGGCATCGTCAGGGTTCAGGCGCAATGCGGCCTGTAACTCCGCCGCTGCGCGGCCAACGTTGCCCTGGCGGGCGAAGGCCGCTCCAAGGTTGGTGTGTGCCAAGGCGAAGTCAGGCCAGATGCGTAACGCCTCCTCGATGTGCGCCATGGCTTCGCCGACCTTCCCCTGCGCCAGCAACGCCGTCCCGAGGTTGTCCTGTGCGTCGGCATAACGGGGTTGTTGGCGGACCGCTTCCGCATAATGGACGATGGCGTCGTCGAGCCGTCCTTGCATCTGCAGGGTGTTCCCGAGGTTGTTGTGTGCTTCGGGGTAGTTGGGCTTGAGGCGCAGGGCCTGTTCAAAATGCGCCATCGCCTCCTCGGTTCTCCCTTGTTGGGCCAGTGCCACTGCGAGATTGTTGTGGGCTTCGGCATGCTGCGGTCGTAGCCGCACGGCGGCTTCATAGTGCGTGATCGCGTTCTTGAGGTTGCCATCGTTGGCGAAGATGATTCCCAGGTTGTTGTGCGCCGCCCAACATTCCGGGTTCTTGGCGAGGGTGTCCATCCACAGTGTCCGCAGATCGTGATAGATGCGGCATTGCCGCGCGCTCAGCGCCGCCAGGGTGAATAGCAGGGCAGCACAGGTCGACGACGCGATCAGCTTGCCTACATGACCGGTGCGGGGCACGAGAGCGGCGCCTGCCGCCACTGCCAGCGCGATCAATGGGACGCTCGGCAGGTATGCGAAGTGGTCCGCCACGAATGCGTAGCGCATAAAATAGAGATCGAAAAACCCCAACACCGGAGCGAGCAAGACGGCGTAGCAGAGCGTTGAGATCAGCGGTCCCTTCCCGAGCCGCTGCCGCGCCAACCAGAGCACCAGGAGCACTGCCGCTGCGCCGCCGGGAAAGAGGTACTGCCACCAGCTCCGGGTGTCGATGGTCCAGCGCGGATACATGAACGCGAGGGGGCGCGGCCACAGCAGGGTGGACGGGTAGAACCACAGCGCCCGGCCGGCGATCAGCGCGCGTTCGACGAACGACAAC
>CAZTDK010001335.1:0-1220 GCA_964611965.1 uncultured Binatia bacterium (SeqCode)
GTGACTACCCGCATTGGGACAGCGACTTTCCGCACACGGTTGCGCCGATCCGCGATCGCGGCGACCTGTCCGACGTGGCAAAGGCGCAGATCCTCGGTGGCACCGCGGCGAAGTTCTATGGAGTATGATTCTCGAAAATTGTTTCTTCCTCCTCTGTGAGCGCGTCCGCGAACGGAGGAGGGCCGAGGAGGAGGCCCGATAGATGCCCTACACGACACTTGATCTGAAACGCGCCAACCAGGTCACCTGGCTGACGCTCAACCGTCCCGACGCGCTGAATGCGCTCAACTCGACGATGGTCACCGAGCTCCGCGACTTCTTCGGCGGCTTGCCGGCGGAGCGCGACACGCGCATCGTCGTGCTGCGCGGCGCCGGACGCGCGTTCTGTGCCGGCCTCGATTTGAAAGAGAGCCCGGGCGGCGATGGCATGGGCTCGGTGCAAGCCGCGTTGCGTGGGCAGCGGCGCATCAGCGAGCTGGTGATGTTGATGCGGCGCGCGCCGCAAGCGTTCATCGCCTGCGTCCACGGCGCGGCGTGCGGCGGCGGCTTCGCGCTGGCGCTTGCGGCCGATGTCCGCATCGCCGGCGAGAGTGCGCGCATGAACGCCGCGTTCATCCGTATCGGGCTGTCGGCGTGCGACGTCGGTGTCAGCTACTTTCTGCCACGCCTGGTTGGCGTGTCGGTGGCCTCGGAGCTGTTGCTCACGGGACGCTTCATCAACGCGCCGCGTTCGCTGGCGACCGGCCTGGTCTCCGAGGTCGTTCCCGACGATCAGCTCGACGCTGCAGCGCAGCGCTTGGTTGACGATATGTTGCTGACGTCCCCGTTGGGCCTGCGCCTCACCAAGGAGTGCCTCAACGCCGCCATCGACGCCGGCAGCCTCGAGCAGGTCATCGCGATGGAAGACCGCAATCAGGTTCTGTGCACGCAGACCAACGACTTTCGCGAAGGGGTGATGGCGTTTCTGCAGAAGCGCAAGCCCGAATATACCGAGAGCTGATTGCGCCACCGCCGTCGGCACATGAGCACGCGGCGGCAGAATGAGAAGAAGTTCGGTCAGTGGGATGCATTGCGGAGTGGCGGACGCCGGTATTGGCTCGACGTCCCGGGCCGATTGGGCTGGCGGGCGCGACACTGGAAGGAGGTCGACGCACAGGAAAATACTTTGCGCTTTTGGCAGGAAGTATATGACGACCATGGTGCACTCATAGAGGTCCACG
>CAZTDK010001336.1:0-1219 GCA_964611965.1 uncultured Binatia bacterium (SeqCode)
TGCTGTAGAACCGTTGCGGACTGTTTTCGGAGCGGGCCAGAGCCATATCTGCGACGGCGCGCGCCATGCGCCCATTCCCGTCATCAAACGGGTGAATGGTCACGAACCAGAGATGGGCCAATCCTGCCGTGAATACCGCATCAATGTCAGCGGGGGTGTTGAACCAATCCAGAAAGGCTGCCATTTCGCGGTCGAGAAGTGGCGCCGCCGGTGCTGCAAAATGGACGTGCTCCTTGCCGACCGGACCGGAAACGACTTGCATGGGACCGGTGCTGTCGTCACGCCAGGACCCTACCCGGATCTTGCTCATGCCGCTGCGTCCGGTGGGGAACAAGGACGCATGCCACGAAAAGAGCCTTTCCGCGGTCAGCGGCTGGTCATAGTGGTGCGTGGCGTCGAGCATCATTTCGACGACGCCCTCGACATTGCGGTCTGCGGGCTTGAGTCCGCCGATATCCATGCCGAGGCGGCGGGCAATCGAGGATCGCACCAGTTCCGCGTCAAGCTTTTCCCCCTCGATCTCGCTGCTCTTGAGTACGTCCGTGGTAAGAGTTTGCAGGACTGCCTCCTGCCGTAGGCTGAATCCGAGGACTTCCATGTGGCCGATGAACCGGCCTTGCCGGTGGCGCACGGCGGCCAGAGGCTCGGCAAGGCGCTGCCGGTTCCAATCGAATCTGGGCCAGTCGTGAAGCTCGTATATATACATTCCCCGCATCTTTCGCGGAGATTATAGCCGGGAATCACCACAGGGAGCAAGTATTCAACGCAGAATCTGCGGAGAATATGGTATTCAACCGCCGCACGTCTGCGCCGCCCTCACGCAGGTTGCGGCGGATCTGCTCACGAGCCTAGGCCGCAGGCCGACCGAGGCCAAGAAGTTCCTGCGCAGTATCCTCGACTGCCGTCAGTTGGCGCGTTGCCTCCTGCACTCGCTCGCGCCGGATGCGCTCGTAGTACTCGGGCGTGAGTGTCACCTCCACAGATTCGTACAGCCCCAACACGCCCTTCACCTCGCCCGAGTTGATTCCCATGCGCACCGAGAAATTGAGCCCCTGACGCAGGCGGAGCTGATTCGCATAGGGGCGCAGCTCTTCGCTCAGGTGCAACGCCGCGTAACAGGCGCGGCGGGCATGGTCCTCGTGCGCAATCGGCGCGCCGAACAGGGCCATGATCCCGTCGCCGGTGTACTGGTTCACCGTGCCCTCGAAGCGATGCACGC
>CAZTDK010001337.1:0-1215 GCA_964611965.1 uncultured Binatia bacterium (SeqCode)
ACACCGGCATTGCGCTCGCCTTCGTTGCCGCGGCACGGGGGTACCCGCTGACGCTGACGATGCCGGACACGATGAGCGTCGAGCGGCGCAAGCTGCTCGTCGCGTATGGCGCGAAACTGGTGCTCACCGAGGGCGCGCGCGGCATGAGCGGTGCGGTTGCGAAGGCGGAACAGATCGCCGCCTCCGATCCGGAGCGCTACGTTCTCCTGCAGCAATTCAGCAATCCGGCGAATCCGGCCATTCACGAACGCACCACGGGCCCCGAGATCTGGCACGACACCGACGGGGCGATCGACATCCTGGTTTCCGGCGTCGGCACGGGCGGGACGATCACCGGCGTCTCGCGCTACGTCAAGCATATCCGCAGCAAACCGATTCTCTCGGTGGCCGTCGAACCCACTGCGAGTCCGGTGTTGACCCAGACGCGTGCCGGCGAGCTGCTCAAACCCGGGCCGCACAAGATTCAGGGGATCGGCGCAGGCTTCGTCCCCGAGGTGCTCGATCTGTCGCTCGTCGATGCCGTCGAGCAGGTCAGCAACGAGGAATCGATCGCCTATGCCCAGCGTCTCGCGCGTGAGGAAGGTATCATCTCGGGCATCTCGAGCGGCGCGGCGGTCGCGGCCGCAGTGCGCCTCGCGCAACGTCCCGAGCATGCCGGGAAGACGATTGTCACCGTGCTGCCCGATTCGGGGGAGCGCTACCTGAGCACGATTCTCTTCGAAGGAATCTTCGACGGTCAAGGAGGCGCACTATGAACAGTGTGGCAACGAAATCACGGGCGACGGATCGCGTCTGGGAGTTCGAGTCGGTGGTGGATGCTTTGGCCGCCGCCAACCTGGAGTCGGTGCCGGGCCGGTCGAGCCGCTTCGGCCGCTATGCGCTCCCATCGCGCAAGGCGGTGGAAAGTGTGGTGGCGGAGCTGCGCGCGGCGCTATTCCCCGCGTACTTCGGGGCGCGCGGCCTGTCCGACGGCTGGATACGGTCCTACGTCGGCCAGCGGTTGAACAACGTCTTGCCCGATCTCCAGGAGCAGGTGCGGCGCGGGTTGCTTTTTGTCGGCGCCTTCGGCGAGGCCGACGGCGGCGTGTACGAGCGGCATGCTGCCGAGGTGACCCGCGAGCTGGCCTTCCGGCTGCCGGAGATCCGCACGCTGCTAGGACGCGATGCGCAAGCCGCCTACGACGGCGATCCCGCGGCGACAAGCGCCGACGAGGC
>CAZTDK010001338.1:0-1214 GCA_964611965.1 uncultured Binatia bacterium (SeqCode)
ACCCGCTGCGGCCAGGGGCACCAGCATGCCAAAGTTCAAAAGCGGGTTGAGCGCCGCCAACACCGGGGACCACTCGGCATAGGTGTATTGATCCTCGGCATCGCCAATCTCGACGCGGTTGATCAACAAGGCAGCCTTGCGCACCATCAAGGCGAGCCAACGCCCGGGTTGCTCCGTGACGAAGGCGGCGGCCCGCTGCGCCCAGTACTGCGATACCTCGCCGGCGGTGAGAGAGTGGCCGACCGCGTGCTCGGCGATCTCGGTGGCGTCGATTTGCTCGAACGCCGCATCGCCACGCCCCGGACGCAATGGGGCAGTCATACCGTTGGCCGATGGGTTGTTGCCGATGTAGACGTTCGGCCCGAATTGCGCCGTCGTGAGGTGGAGCTCGCCGGCGACCAGATAGTTGCGCAGCGCCACCGGCAAAAGGACCAGGGTCACGCCGAGCGCGAAGGCCACCGCCGCACGCGCGCCGCCGGGGAGTCGGCGCGTCCGGCCGATGGGCACGAGGAGCCCGATGAGGAGCAACGGGATGAACACGAGCGCATTCTCGCGCGTGAGCGCGAGACCACCCAAGGTAACGCCGACCAGCATCCACCAGCGCGAGCGCGGCATGTCCATAGCGGTCGCGAGCGCCGCCAGCAGCGCACACAGCAGCAGTGTATCGAGCACCGATTTCTGAATCAGCCCGTCGGCAAAGACGGCGCTGGGCCAGATGGCCAGGCCGATGGCCGCGACGGCACCAACCGGCAGCGAGAACCAGCGGCGGCCGGCAATGCCGAGCAGCACACAGGCGATCGCGCCCAGGAGCGCTTGGAGCACGCGCACGATGAGCAAATCGCGGCCGACACTGGCGTACAGCGTCCCCAGCACGTACGGATACAGCGGCGCCTGGTAAAACACCGCGTGCCCCATCCACTCCCCGGCCGCGATGCGCTGCGCCCACGCATCATAGGCAAAGGCATCGCTCACCGGCTGATCGAACAACAGGCTCGAACGGATCGCCCACACGTGCAGCAGGCGCACGACCGCCGCCAAGGTCATGACACCAGCCCATAAGCGCCAGTGTTGCGCGCCGTGCTTCGCTACGTCGCGCCGCGGCGCCGCTGATTGCTTTGCTGCCATCGCTCAATTTCGCGGGGTTCGGGTCGAATCGCTGGTGATCGCACGTCGGAGGCTACTTACCACTGCGGAGAGGTATTTCTAAGCGTGAG
>CAZTDK010001339.1:0-1213 GCA_964611965.1 uncultured Binatia bacterium (SeqCode)
AAGCCGAACGTCCGTCGCCGGCCGGTCTGACGCGCCGGACCCTTATGATGGCCGGCGGAGGATTCCTGGCGGCGTCGCGCGACGTCATGGAATCGCTGGCGCGGCGCGTGTGGGGGGCACCGCCGGGCGTGAGCGGCAGCATCGTCGGTGCGCCGGTGGCCCTCGGCCATCGCGTGCGCGACGGCCAGTTTCCGCCGGTGAGCGAACAACGGCGCGCCGGCACGGTCATCGTCGGTGGCGGCATCGCCGGGCTGGGCGCGGCGTGGAAGCTCGCCACCAGCGGTTACGACAACGTCGTGCTGCTGGAGCTCGATGCGGCGCCAGGCGGTAATGCCCGCAGCGGCTGCAACGCGGTCTCCGCATTTCCGTGGGGCGCGCACTACGTGCCGCTGCCGGGGCTCGCGATGCAGCCGGTGCTCGAGCTCTTCGAAGCGCTCGGCGTCATCGAGGGACACGACAGCGACGGGTTGCCGATCTACAACGAGCGCTACCTGTGCGCCGATCCCACCGAACGCTTGTTGATCGAGGGCAAGTGGCAGGACGGCATCGTGCCGAGCCGCGGCCTCGGAGCCGAAGAGCAGCGACAGTTCGAGCACTTCTTCGCGGAGATGAAACGCTGGCGGGCGACGCGTGGCAGCGACGGCCGACCGGCATTCACGATTCCGCTCGATGACAGCTCGCGTGACCCGAACATCCTCGCGCTCGACCAGATCAGCATGGCGGAATACCTGCGGCGCAACGGCTGGGATGCGCGTCATTTGCGTTGGTACGTCAACTACTGCTGCCGCGATGATTACGGGTGTGTGATCGGCGACACCTCGGCATGGGCCGGCATTCACTACTTCGCCGCGCGTAACGGCAAGGCAGCCAATGCACCGGCGCACGCCGTGCTCACCTGGCCGGCGGGCAACGGCTGGATCGTGGAAGCGCTGGCAGCGCGGCTCGCACGGCAGATCTCCGTGTCGTGCCCGGTGATCAGCATGGGCAACACGGCCAGCGGGGTCACCGTCGATTACTATGATGCGCAGCGCGCGCGCACGGTGCGACTAACCGCCGATGCCGCCGTGTGTGCCGCGCCGCGCTTCGTGGCGGCGCGCCTTATTCGCGAGCTGCGCGACGCGCCGCCTGGATATGTGGGCGACTTCACCTACGCCCCGTGGCTGGTCGCCAACGTCACCCTGACGCAGCATCCGGACAGTCATGGTGCGCCCCT
>CAZTDK010001340.1:0-1208 GCA_964611965.1 uncultured Binatia bacterium (SeqCode)
CATGTCGAGTATCGACTTCGCAACGCTGCTCTTCGAGAAGGCACACATCGTCGTTGCGGCAGGCACGGCTTACGGCCAATACGGCGAGGGCTTCGTGCGCTTCTCGTTGACTGTCCCGGACGATCGTCTCGCAGTCGCAATGGAGCGCATCCGCAAGACAATCATGTGAGCGTCGGTCGAAGCGAGGGAGGGAATCAAACTACATTCACAACCATTTGATTACACGAACCTCACCTGGGGCCTTACGGCAGGTTGGCAAAGGCGGCGTGGTATGCCAACCTGATTGCATGAAACTTACAGCGGTCTTTGAGCCAGCCAAAGAGGGCGGGTACACTTGCTTTGTGGAGGAGGTTCCCGCGGCGATTTCACAGGGTGAAACGCTAAAAGAAGCGAAGGCGAATCTGCTGGATGCGCTCAAGCTGGTGCTGGAGTGCCAGCGCGAGTTGGCGGAAAGGAACCTGTCGCCAAACGCACTGCGCGAGCCGCTCGAATTCGCCGAGGGATGAAGCTTCGCGAGCTCGAGCGGCACCTGCGCCAGCAGGGGTGCGTCCTCTTCCGCGAGGGCGGCGCGCACACGGTCTGGCTCAACCCTACCGGCCGGAAGATCGCCAGCGTGCCGCGCCACCGCGAAATCAAGGAAGGAACGGTCCTTGGGATTTGCAAGCAACTTGAAATCCCGCAGCCGTAGCAAGTAGCCGCCGACGTAGTTGGGGCGATTGTCCGGTGCTTTCCAGACCGGGTGCGCGTGGCGGGGGCACTGCTCGAACTGCAATCGCGCGCAGCAACTCCCCAATACGTTTAGGCTCGATGATCGAGGCGTGGTGCTTTTCCTTTGGCGGCGGCAAGGCGCCGCGGAGATCGGTGGACGGGTCCCGTTCAGCACGCCCGGTCGCTACGGCGTAGCGCAACACCTGCCGCAGTTCTGCATCACCCGGTGGGCGGTCTCCAAGGCCCCGCGGCTCTCGATGCGGCGCAGCACGGCCAACAGCTCCGGGGCCTTGGGGCAGATTCCCTTGGACGGCACCGGAAGATGCCGGACACCATAAACGAAAAACCCCCAATTTACAGGGGGTTTTTGGACTTCCCTGGATTTCTCCGGAAGGGGTTTAAACGGAGAGGGAGGGATTCGAACCCTCGGTGGAGTGTTAACCCCACACACGCTTAGCAGGCGTGCGCCTTCGACCACTCGGCCACCTCTCCAAGCGCAA
>CAZTDK010001341.1:0-1208 GCA_964611965.1 uncultured Binatia bacterium (SeqCode)
ATCGGCTGCGGCCACGGCGCCTCGACCATCATCATGGCGCAGGCGTTCCCGCGCTCCACCTTCGTTGGCTTCGATTATCATCGCGAGTCGATCGAGCAGGCGCGCGCGCGTGCCGTGCAAGCCGGCGTCAGCGACCGGGTGAAATTCGAGGTCGCCAAGGCGAAGGACTATCCGGGGACGTACGATCTCGCCGCGTGTTTCGACTGCCTGCATGATATGGGCGACCCGGTTGGCGCGGCGGCTCACGTGCGCCAGTCGCTGAAGCCGGGAGGCACCTGGCTGTTGGTCGAACCCAACGCCGCCGACCGCGTGGAGGACAATTTGAATCCGGTCGGCCGGCTGTTCTACTCGGTGTCGACGCTCGTTTGCACCCAGGCGTCGCTGGCGCAGGAAGTCGGCACCGCGCTCGGCGCCCAGGCCGGTGAAGCGCGCCTGCGCGCAGTCGTCACGCGGGCCGGATTTCGTCACTTCAGGGTGGCGACGCAGACACCGTTCAATTTGGTCTGCGAAGTTCGTCCATAAACAAACGCGGATGGACGTTGCGCGGCGGCGGTCGGTCAATGACTGGCCGCCGCCGTCGTGATGGGGTTCTGGAGACTGGAGACTGGAGACTGGAGACTGGTGACTGGTGACTGGTGACTGGTGACAACGAGGTTCTGAGGACGGGGTACCGAAGATGAAAGATCTCCCGAAGGAAATGGTGGTTCGGGCCTCAGCGTAGCGGAATAAGACGTGGGGCTCTGCAAGCTACACTATCCCAAGCGCCCAACGCACCACGGCCCTCGAATCGTGGTGACGGCAGTGGGGTCTTTTGAAATCAAAAGGCGTCACCGCTGCGCGGGAATTTCGCGAAGCATGCTCGGCGGCAATGTCGTATACGGCGTCGGAGTTGGTATTCTTGCGAGCGCGGTTGCTGTGGGTGCCCAGTCGGCGTCGCTTTGGAAACGCGATCCAGGACAGCGCGTAATGCAGACGCCGGAAGAGCGAAAGCATGCATCGGTACATGGTCCGTAGGCACCGCACTTCATGATGCACGCAGTCTCCTCCCGCCAGCAGTCTTGACGACACGCTTCAGCCTCGACCGTTCCTGGACTAATCCAGACACCGCTAGCCTCACCGCTAGCCTTCTGGCATCCCATGGCAACGATGAGACCGATCAGCGCTACACTCAGTCGGCGAGTCATTTCACTTCACCATCACCACACCCC
>CAZTDK010001342.1:0-1206 GCA_964611965.1 uncultured Binatia bacterium (SeqCode)
GCCGCCTCCTCCGTGCCAGCCGCCGCCATGGTGACCATGCCCATTCCAGGCGTACGTTGGCAGCGAAAGAGCCAGAAGCGCTGCGATCAAAGAGAGAGTCGACACGATTCGTTTCATGGAGAACCTCATAAGCACTAACGCACAGCCGCGGAGAGAGTTGCGCTCCAGACGCAACATGTTTCCGCTGGTTCAGTGTCGGTGAAAGTCTCGCAGGGTTAGTCGACTCGCCATCGGGATGTTTCCCGGGAAGTGCCCCTGTTGATTCTGACGCCCGCCTTGGCCATAAAGAGGCAAGTGAAAAAGGGAGGTGACAGGATGCGAATTGCAAGGATGACGCGGATTACGAGTGGACTTGCCGGAATTGTGCTGATGGCGGGCCTCACGACGGGATGTGGCCCGAGCCAAGCGCAAAAGGATTTCGATGCGCGCTTGGACGCCGCCGCCAGCAAGACGGAGCTCGCGGCAAACAAGGCGGAAGGCGCCGCGAGCAAGGCGGAAGCCGCGGCTCGTCAGGCGGCTGACGCCGCGGCACGGGCGCAGGCGGCTGCCGACAAGGCCGCCGCGGGTTTCCAGAAGCATATGCGGAAGTAGGCTGTCTGCAGGCGCGTGTAGCCGAGCCACGCGAGCGCCTCATGCACGGATGCGCGGCATCCGCGGGCGCTCGCGTGCTTTTCTGTCCGAGGTCGGGAGCGGGTGAGCGCCGCCTGCTCGTCGCGCGGCTTTGCCCGGCAGCTCTGAATTGAACAGGACGCGTCGTCAACGCACTCATCCCCCAAACCCCCTTCTCTTCGAAAGAGAAGGAAGCTGGAAGGAAATCATTGCGTTTTCTGGGTTCCCCACTCTTTCCAAGAGAGGGGGGCCAAGGGATCGGTTCGCTTCCGTGAAGGGTTCCGAATTGCCGGGCGAAGCCTCGTAACGCAATCCGGGACCGAGGACGCCATGCGTGAGCGCAGCGTGAACCCGTCTCGATGTCGGCATCGCGTGCATTCTGCTCAGGCGGATCCCTCGACGCAGAGGTTCATATTCACCAGCGCGAAGAACAGCTCTTCGATCGATTGATAAATCGGCAGGCGCGTCATGCCGATGCCCGATTCGAAACTCCAGCCAGATATGTCGTCGCCATACACGGGCACTACTTCCGAGCCAACTTGTAGTAAACATGCCCGAACCGTATTCTCTGGTCTCGCGTATGTCATCGTTCCTCCC
>CAZTDK010001343.1:0-1202 GCA_964611965.1 uncultured Binatia bacterium (SeqCode)
CGGTCCCAGTACCAGCGTCCGTCGACGTGCCGGAGCAGGTCGTCGTAGGTCCCGATGATCGCCCATTCTTCGAGCATGGCGTCGGTGATCACCCGCGGCATCCCCTGCCACTTGCCCTGCACCGACAGCCGATGCAGTTCGAGGCCGGCGTCGGTCCAGCCGTGAAACTCGAGGACGGAGTGATACGTACGGGTGGAAGCGTAGAACGCGATGCGCTGGCGCAAATCATCCTTTGCCGCGGCGATTTCTGCGTCGTTTCGCCCAATAGCGAGGAACGGCGCGCCCACTAGGTCGATATCGCCCAGCTTGCGTCCCGTCTTTTGGGTCCCGACTTCCACCGTCGGCAGCACCGCCTCCTTGGCGTACTTGAAGGTGGCGATCGGATGCAGGCGCAAGCCGTCGCAGAGCGCGCCGGCGAGGCGGCACATATATGGGTTCACCGCCGCAATGTAGATCGGCACTTGCGGATGCGGGCTCGGCCCCGGATTGAAGAACGGTGGCATCAGCGTGAACCGGTAGTGCTTGCCCTCGAAGTAGGTGGGGTGCTGACCGTCCTGAAAGCTGGCGAAGATCGCGCGCAGACACAGCAGGTACTCGCGCAGCCGCGGCCCCGGCGGCGCGGTCCACGGCGTGCTGTAGCGGCGTTCGTTGTGGCCTTTGACCTGCGTGCCGAGCCCGAGGTCGAAACGCCCGCCGGAATACTTCTGGAGATCCCACGCCAGCTGCGCCACCACCATCGGGCTACGCGGGAACGCGATCGCCACGTTGGTCGCCAGACGGATGCGCTGCGTGTGCTCTGCCGCGACCATGAGCGGTAGAAACGGATCGTAACCGGCCTCGGGCATGGTCGCGCCGTCGAAGCCCAGGGCCTCGATGGCGCGGGCATTGGCGACGATGGCGCCAATGCTCGCCGCCGTCTGTCCCATGCCGGCGTATTGCTCCCCCTCCAAGTTCAACAGCCCTGTCTCAACTCGCATCGTCATCCTCCTGACCGCGATCACCCATCCCCACCTTGCAAATGGCGCGGCACGTCCGCAATAGTGCCTGCGATCACGGTGCCGACCGCACTCGCGCATATCCGAAATGCGGTGGAAATGGTAGACGAACAAACGTTTGTTTGACATGCTAACAGCCTGACGGACTTGGAAGCCCGCAGCGACCCAACGGGGAGCGGGCCATAGAAAAGACGCCGGCCGCAGGCC
>CAZTDK010001344.1:0-1202 GCA_964611965.1 uncultured Binatia bacterium (SeqCode)
GCGCCGGGTTGCGCAAGGGATCGTCCGGCTGGGGTTGCGTCACGTGGTGGTGACCTCCGTCGATCGTGACGACCTTCCGGACGGTGGTGCGAGGCACTTTGCGGAGACGGCACGCGAGATCAAGGCCCGGATGCCGGACTGTACGGTCGAGGTGCTGGTGCCAGACTTTCGTCCCGATCCCACCGCTATCGACGTGGTCACCGACGCGCCGATCGATATTCTCAACCACAATCTCGAAACCGTACCACGCCTCTACAAGCGGGTACGCCCGGGGGCGAAGTACGGCGGGTCCCTCGAGCTGCTGCGGCGGGCCAAGCGGCGCCGCCCAGGGCTGTTGACCAAGACGGGTGTGATGCTCGGGGTGGGGGAGACGCACGACGAGCTGGTGGCGTTGTTTGGCGACGTCGCGGCCGCCGCCTGCGATATTCTCACCATCGGGCAGTACCTGCGTCCCTCGGCAGCGCACCTTCCGGTGGAGCGTTACGTGCCTCCCGACGAGTTCGTCGCGCTTCGGGATGAGGCGCTGGGGTTTGGCTTTCGTCATGTCGAGGCTGGCCCCTTGGTGCGCAGCTCGTATCACGCCTGGGAACACGTCCATTAAGTCACGTTCGAGCCCCATGTTCTGTGGACAGGCACGCCGTTTTCTGCGATGTTGCCGGGGGTTTGGGAACCCGTAAAGGTAAAAGGCGGAGGAGCTGATGATCAGATTGTACGACTACCCGGACTGCCCTTTCTGTCAGAAGGTGCGCGTAGTCTTGGCCGAGAAAGATCTCGAATTCGAAAAGGAACTCATCGACTTACATAAAGCGGAGCAGAAAAAACCTGAGTTTCTCAAGCTCAATCCATACGGCAAGGTTCCTGTCCTGGTTGATGACGACGTTGTGGTCTATGATTCGACGATTATCAACGAATACCTTGACGACGAATATCCCAACCCCACGCTGATGCCCGAGGACTCTGCAAACCGGGCGCGGGTGCGACAGCTTGAAGATTTTTGTGACAACTCGTTCATCCCGCCCGCCGGGCTCATATTGGCGGAGCTGCACAAGCCTGAAGGTGAGCGCGATGCGGAGCGGGTGCGCCGCTGCCAAGGTGAGATCAGCCGTGTTCTCGCCCGCTTGGAGACCCAACTCGAAGGGAAGGAGTTCCTCGTCGGCGACTTTTCGCTGGCCGATATCGCGTTCGTTCCGCGCGTGATCATC
>CAZTDK010001345.1:0-1200 GCA_964611965.1 uncultured Binatia bacterium (SeqCode)
ACGTACATATGGGCCGATGCGTTCAGCAGCTTCATTGGCGGGCTCAACGCGGGGACCGGCTTCGCGGGGCATACGGACTGGCGGTTGCCGAACGTCAAGGAGTTGCAGAGCATCCTCAACTACGAGAACGTCGGGCTGGCGGTCAGCACGCCCTTCACCGCCAACTGCGGGGCGGGCTGCAGTGTGACGACGTGTAGCTGCACGCAGTGCGCACGCGCGAGCTGCTGGACGCGATGCCGCCTTGGTGAGGTCTGAATGTGTGGACACACGCCTCTCCACTTCTTCGCCTCATCCGAAAGGATTCGCGTCGCTGATTGAAGCGCGAAATCCCTCCCGCGGAGGCAACGATGTCCTCCTTGAACAAGCTGGATATGCCTTGTTGCAGCACCGGCAGTCAGCCTCGACGAGATGCTGGCGACCGACGCCACCCGCCTGCGTCACTCTCTTTGCCTCGAGTATTAGCACGCGGCTGTATGACTGCGGTGTGGCGCACATTGCGTCGGGCGCGTCGCAGCATGCGACCGCCCGGCGGTTTCTGGGTCTGTAGGTGCAGTAGCGATCGGCGCACCGCGCTCGGGGCGAGACCGAGTGTTTCGCAGATCACGGCGAACGAAAACACATGTTGACGCTCCGGACTCATGATCCAGCGTTCCGCTTCGGCTCTATTACATCCGATCGAGGATCCAAACTGCTGAATCGCATCTTCGAGCACAGCCAGCATTAGATCGCGGGATCCGGAGCTGATGGCGGCTGCGTCTGTCTTAAGTGATGTGTGCGGCATCTCCTTCATGGGAAGTTCCTTCTTTCGTGTGGACTGCGCTCCGGTGTTGTAGGAGGCACTGTGCCCATCGGTGACTCGTACGTGTCAGTGTGGGCCGTTGTGCCCGCGTTCAGGCGCATAACGTGCTGAGACACCCCCAGAGTAACCATCAAAAGGGGATCTATCCTTTTCTAGCGACATGGGGCCATGGGAATTCCTGCGATTCAGAGTAGATAGGGGCGCAGCCCGGCCATCCTGACCTGTCGTTCGGGCATCGGATCACGTGGTTCGACCATTGCGATCATAGGGCGAGGGGGCCGGCTGAAGCAGCCAACTCAGGACCGCAAGTGGTTCGCACCCCAGCCGATCGCGTGCCTGAATGACGGCGCTCCGGTTGACCTCGGGACGTCCCTTGAGTGCGGGCAGGACGAGCGCGAGGT
>CAZTDK010001346.1:0-1196 GCA_964611965.1 uncultured Binatia bacterium (SeqCode)
CAGGAGCGGAAGCGTGGCTGTGTCGCAAACCCCTGCAGTGGCTGAGTGTCGCTTCGAATTCGGCAGGAATTGGCAGAACTTTGTGGGTACCCGTCTGAGCACGGAGCGCATCATGGCGGCCACCGCCTCACTGCGCCGCGTGCTGGCGATTGACACTCTCCGTGGCCGATCCTTTCTCGACATCGGGTGCGGGAGCGGGCTGTTCTCATTGAGCGCCGCGTTGCTGGGCGCCGAAAAGGTCGTGGGGTTCGATGTTGATCCCTACTCGGTCCAGGCCAGCGTTGACTTGCGCGCGCGAACTCCAGTGCCGGCGGATCGGTGGCAAGTCCGGCAGGGCTCGGTAATGGATGAGGAGTTCCTCGCGACACTCGATCCCGCCGATGTGGTCTATGCCTGGGGTGTTCTCCATCATACGGGCGCGCTGTGGCAGGCCATGGATAACGCCGTCGGCAAGGTCAAGCCGGGAGGTTCGATCGTTCTCGCCGTCTACAATAAGGTGGATCGCCGGCTGGGCGGTTCGGCACAATGGTGGGACCTCAAGCGCCGCTACAATCGCTGCCCGCCGCGGTTGCAGCGGCTCATCGAATACCTCTATGTTTCAAATTTCCTCGCCCGCCACCTGCTGACGCTGCGAAATCCGCTGACGGCGATCCGCAACTACGGCGCGGCCAGGCGTGGCATGGACTTCCGCCATGACGTACGCGATTGGCTCGGCGGATTTCCGTATGAGTACGCGACGGCGGGTGATGTGTTCAACTATGTCCACGACAAGTTTGGCTTGCAGTTGCACTACTTGAACACCCACGACGGCCACGCGTGCAACGAGTTCACGTTGGTACGGCCGTTCAAGCGGTAGGTGCGCCATCGTGTGCGGCATCTGTGGCGTCTGGCAATACAGCACGCGCGAGCCGGTCGACCGTGACCGGCTGCGGCGGATGACCGAGGCCATGCTGCACCGCGGCCCGGATGACGGTGGCGCGTTCTTCGACGACGCGGCCGGTGTGGCGCTCGGGTTCCGCCGCCTGTCGATCATCGATCCGTCCCCCGCCGGGCATCAACCGATGGGCAATGAGGACGGTACGGTGTGGGGCATGTGTAACGGGGAGATTTACAACTTCATCGATCTCCGTGCCGGGTTGGCCGCCCGGGGACACGTGCTGCGCTCCCGCAGCGACACCGAAGTGATCGTGCACGGC
>CAZTDK010001347.1:0-1194 GCA_964611965.1 uncultured Binatia bacterium (SeqCode)
AATTCACGCGAGCCCCTAAAAACTCAGCCCCAACCGTGTTAACCCACTGAAACTGTCGAAGGTTACAGGTGGTAGACGCGGAGGGGCTGATGGCAGAGTGTATCGCACAGTTGGGGCTGGAATTCCACGAAGAACGGGCGGTGGTGGTGGGGTTCGATGCCCCAGACATCTCCTCCGATGGTGGGGCCGTGCTCCTGCGTCAGGTGGATGACCGATTAGGCTTGTCGGCGTGGATTTCCAGACTGCTGCCCGACGGGCGCAATGCGCTGCAGGTGACCCATGATCGTCTGGAGCAGGTACGCCAGCGGCTCTACCAGATCGCCTTGGGCTACGAAGACTGCAACGACGCGCAGAGCCTGCGCCACGATCCGGTGCTGAAGACGGTCTGCGCGCGGACGCCGGAGGATGAGCAAGGCCTGTCGTCGCAGCCCACGCTGTCGCGGTTCGAGAACGCGGTCGGCATGCGCACCGTGAAGCAGGTCATGGAGGAGCTGGAGCACAGCTGGGTGGCGGGGCTGGCGCCGGGCACCACCGAGGTCGTGCTCGACATCGACACCACCGACGATGAAACCCACGGTCAGCAGCAGCTGTCGTTCTTCCACGGCTACTACGATCACCACATGTACCATCCGCTGCTGATCTTCGACGGGGACGGACAGTTGGTGAGCGCGATCCTGCGGCCGGGGAACGTGCATGCGGCGCGGGGGGCGTTGTCGGTGCTGCAGCGAGTGATCCGCAAATTAAAGCAGCGGTTTCCCGATGTGCAGGTGGTGGTCCGGGGCGATGCGGGTTTCTCGGTCCCACGACTGCTCGACAGGCTGGAGCACCTCAACGCCGAGCTGGGCGGAATCGATTATCTGTTCGGGATCGCCAAGAACGCGGTGCTGCTGCGGCTGGCGGCGCCCGCCATGGCGGAGTCCGCGGTGTGCTATGCGCGCACCCACGGGCATGTGCGAGAGTTCACCAAGGTCGAATACGCGGCGGAGAGCTGGAGCCGGAAGCGCACGGTGGTGGTGAAGGCCGAGCACCATCACAAAGGCGCCAACCCGCGCTTTGTGGTCACCACGCTCGGGGAGTTCGAGGCGCGGCTGCTCTACGAGGCGTACTGTGAGCGCGGACAGTGCGAGAACCTGATCAAGGATCTCAAGAATGCGCTGAAGGCCGACCGGCTGTCCTGCTCGAAGTTTGTGGTTA
>CAZTDK010001348.1:0-1185 GCA_964611965.1 uncultured Binatia bacterium (SeqCode)
GCCCGTTTGATCGCCCTAGATCGCCCTGGAGGGGCGATCATGATTTGCTAGAGATTTCGCGGTGATCGAGTTTTCGGGACGCACAGGTCTCCGATCGGCTCGGCCGACGCGGTTACCAATGCACGCCCGGCAGCAGTCTCGCGAACACCTTGCCCAGGCGGCTCGGCTGCTCGTCCTGATAGGACACCTCGCCACGCGCCGCCGCGGAGTCCGGAAACAAGCGATACGCGAGGTAGAGCCCGACGTCGAAAAACCGCGGCGCGACGCTGGAGCTGATTTGACCGATCAAGCCGAGCACCGTGCTGACGCGCTTGGGGTGGTGCACGATGGCGGAGCAGATGAGGTCGGCAGCTTGCGCGGCGGTGATCGTCGAGAAAGAGTCGTACAGATGCGTTGGCGCGATCATCTCGGTCTTGACGAGTGGCATGTACACCGTCGTGAGGTCGATGCCGTCGCCCAACAGCTCGGGCGCCGCGCACCTGGAGAAGGCGTCGAGGGCCGCCTTGGAGGCGACGTATGCTGAGAAACGCGGCGCCCCGACTTGGGCGCCGATCGATGAAATGTTGATGATGTACCCTCTGTTGCGCTTCCGCATGGACGGCAAGAAACCGAGGATGAGCCGCAGGGCGCCAAAGTAGTTGATCGCCATTGTCCGCTCGAAGTCATGGAACCGATCGTGCGAGAGACGCAGCGAACGCCGGATGGACCGTCCCGCGTTGTTGATCAGCACGTCGATGGCCCCGAACCGCTTCAGTACATCGCGGCAGAGCTGGTCGGCGCTCTTCGCGTCGGTCAGGTCCGCGGCAAACACTGATGCGCTGCCGCCGCCGCGCTGGATCAGGCTCCGCACTTCTTCCAGGTGCTCCGCGTTGCGGGCGACGAGGATCACATGGGCCCCCGCCGCACCGAGCTTGAGCGCCGTCGCCCGTCCAATGCCGGACGACGCACCGCTAATCAGGATGTGCTCGCCGTGCACTACCCTCTCGAGGCTGCGCGCGTGCGTGGTGTCGGCGTGAAGACTGTGCTCCCAATACACCCAGAGACATCGCGCATACGACTCGAGCGGCGGCACGTGAATGCCGGAGCCGGCGAGCGCCCTGAGCGTCTGCTTGCAATCGAAGGTGGTCGGGTTGTTGAAATACTCGAGCCCGCGCAGCGGAATACCCACCGCCTGTTCGATCAACT
>CAZTDK010001349.1:0-1183 GCA_964611965.1 uncultured Binatia bacterium (SeqCode)
TCATTCGCCACGAGAAGGGAACTCCCATGAAGACTCTTGCTTCTGTTCGTCGATCCATGCTCGCCCTTGCGCTGTGCGGCAGCACCTTCGTTGCCTGCAGCCAAAATCCCGCGGAGCCACCCGCCAAGCAGGCAGGCAGCGATGTCAAACCAGCAGTCAGCGACGCAAAGCCGGCGGCCAATGATGCGGCGGTCACCAAGAACCTCGTGGATTACTATCGGAGAAAGGCCAATCTCCCCCCGGCGTCGAATGTAGAAGTGAAAAGCATCAAGGAGGCGCCGCTTCAAAATCCCAGATCTGGCGTCTTGAATGCGGGCGGCAAAGAGGTCGCGTTCGTGGTCTCAGCCGATGGCCGCTATGCGGCGTTCGCTGATGTAGAAGACCTGACGGCAGACCCGTTTGCCGGCGTCATGAAGAAGATCGATCTCACACGGAAACCATCAAAAGGACCGGACAACGCGAAGGTCACGATCGTCGAGTACTCGGACTACCAGTGCCCGTTCTGCTCGCGGGGATACCAGACGATGGAGACCCAGGTGCTGAAGGAGTACGGCGACAAAGTACGCTTCATCTACAAGAACTTCCCCCTCCCCATGCACCCCTGGGCGAGTCCCGCGGCGATCGCCAGCGAGTGCACGCTCGACCAGAAGAACAGCGACGCGTACTGGAAGCTGTACAACTACTACTTCCAAAACCAGAAGGACCTCAATCTCCAGAACCTGAAGGACAAGACGCTCGAGCAGCTCAAGGACACGAATATCGACGTCGCGAAGTGGACCGATTGCTTCGACAACAAGAAGACGGAAGACATCGTGAAAAAGGAAACGGCCGAAGGTAGCAGTGTGGGTGTCAGCGGGACCCCGGCGTTCATCATCAATGGCCGCCTGGTCAGCGGCGCGCAGCCGTTTGAGAGTTTCAAGACCGTCATCGACGGTGAGCTGGCACGCTCCAACGGCTGACCCCATAGCTCCTGTTTCCATTGGATATACGCGACGCCAACCATCCTGCGGCCCTCACCCCAACCCTCTCCCGTACCGGAAATGGCCCGGGAGAGGGGGTGCCGCTGGTCCATCGTCTGGGGCAAGCGCGGCTCGCAAACAGTTCGTTCTCTTTAGGCGCGCGGGACGAGCACTTAGGGCGATCAGTAGCTTCGCTCCCGTAGTCAGCCGCGAACGCAAAGCGC
>CAZTDK010001350.1:0-1178 GCA_964611965.1 uncultured Binatia bacterium (SeqCode)
GGTGTACTGAAGGCGTCGACATCGAGCAGCGCCACGCCGCGAAAGGCGGCGGTGTGGCTCGGCGCGATGATCACGGCGCGCGTGTAAGGACTGCGCCTGACGCTGGCATACGCTACCGCCGCGGCGCGCCCCGAGTAACGATAGCCGGCATGCGGTACGATCACGGCGCACAGGCGCGCCGCGCGCACGGGTGCAGCCGGCGCCGCGCGCAGCCACGCGTCAACCTGTTCGCGCAGCTGTTCGACATCGCCCGGATACCACGTGCCGGCGAGCTGTGAATGCTTGACGCGCGTCATAGCGGATATCGGCAGTCGCCGCGGACCCTCACGGCACGGCGCCGCCGCCCTGCTCCGGCCGGAACAGTCCCTCGCGCGCCGTCCGCACGCGTGGCTGGCGGTAGCATTCGATGCAGGTCACGACATCACGCCGCGTCAACAGCTTGAGGACCGTCACCGGCTCGTCGTCGCCGCGCTGGATGGTCGCCGGCTCGACATCGCCGGTATGCAGCGAGTAGTAGTCCACGCGATATGCGGCGCGCATGTGCATAGTCTCAACGACCGCACGCCCGCAGTGGCTACAGTGCAAGCCGATTGGGTGGTCCGCGGTTCGGGACATGGCTGCGGCATGATAGCGGAATTCACGCCGCCGCCACAGTTCCGATTGAGCTGATGGCAATGGCATCATTGACGATTGAGTCATTGACGAATGCCTCGTTGGCTCATTGGTTCACGGAGCAGCCAATCCTCAATGACTCAATGACCCAATCGTCAATCAGGCGGTTCTGCCACCGCGCCCACCTCGTCGTCTGGCAAGCGGGGCGTCGTCGCCACGGGCACGGTCACGGTAAATTGACTGCCGACGCCGAGTTGCGTCTGCACAGTGACACTGCCGCCATGGGCCTCAACGATGGCTTTGGTAATTGCCAGTCCCAGCCCAAGGCCGCGCGCACCAAACTCGAAGCGGCCGGAGGTGTGCAACGCCGGGTCACCACCAGCCGCGGAGAACGGTTCGAAGAGCTCGTCGAGAACGTTGGCATCGATGCCGATACCCGTATCGGTCACCGAGATGGTGACCTGCGTCGCGATGACCGCGGCAGTCACGGTAATGCGGCCGCCATCAGGGGTGAAGCGAATTGCATTGGAGACCAGGTTGGAGAGCGCGCGTCGTAACCATACCGG
>CAZTDK010001351.1:0-1173 GCA_964611965.1 uncultured Binatia bacterium (SeqCode)
CGGCCAGCGTTTGCTGGACGATAAGGTTCACCGACGCCGTGATCGTTTGCGAATTCGGCAAAGTGACGATCACTTCTCCCGTGCCAATGGCGGTGGCGTCGGTCACACTGGGACCAGTATTCTCCACCCCCACGGTCTGCTGGATTTGCGCGAACACATAGATGGTGACGTTGGTGAGGATACCCACCGAAGGGTCGAATTTGGCCAGCGAGAGCGTCTGGTTCCACGTGGTCAACTGGCTCGGAACGGGATCACACAAGGTCAGGCTATTGGTCGGCGTCGCGGTCGACGTTGGAGTCTCCGTGGGCGTGCCGGTCGGGGTCGGCGTCGGCGTGACCGTCGGGGTCCCGGTTTGCGTGGGGGTGCCGGTGGTCGTGGGCGTTGCGGTGCTCGTGGGCGTCTCGGTCGTGGTGGGGGTTTCGGTGGCCGTGAAGGTGGCGGTCGTCGTCGGTGTAATCGTCGGCGTGCCGGTAATGGTGGGTGTCCCGGTAATCGTTGGCGTACTCGTGATGGTCGCCGTTTGAGTTGGCGTCGGCGTGTCCGTCGCGGTTGGCGTCGTCGTTGGCGTATTGGTTGGGGTTGGCGTGGGCGTGGCGGTGCGCGTGGGGCTGGCGGTTCGGGTGGGTGTTGGGGTGGCCGTGTTCGTCGGTGTCCCGGTGTTGGCCGGGGTGTTGGTGACGGTTGGGGTAGTGGTGATGGTTGGGGTGGTGGTGATGGTGGGGGTGGTGGTGATCGTCGGCGTCGACGTCTGAGTGGGACTAGACGTTGGGGTGGCGGTGGTGGTCCGCGTCGGTGTCACCGTCGGGGTATTGGTGATGGTGGGGGTGGTGGTGATCGTCGGTGTCGACGTCTGAGTGGAACTGGGCGTTGGGGTAGCGGTGGTGGTCCGCGTCGGCGTCACCGTCGGGGTGTTGGTAATGGTTGGGGTGCCGGTGACCGACGGGGTCGGCGTTAGAGTGGGCGTGGGTGTGATGGTTGCGGTGGGGGTGGGTGTGAAGAGGAGGTAGGTATAGGTCACGCACGCTTCAGCCGCCGAGGTCACGATCGCCTGTGCGGCAAGGTTTCCCGGGCCGCTGGTCACAAACTTTCCCTTTGCGGCAACGGGCATCGTGAGGGTTCCCGGGCCGACGAAGTCTGTGATCGGGAGGTACGGCGAGCGGGTATTGCTGCCGC
>CAZTDK010001352.1:0-1171 GCA_964611965.1 uncultured Binatia bacterium (SeqCode)
CTACTACCTGAAGGCGCCGGAGCCCGAGCTGGTAGCGTTGCGCGAGCGTGGTGCCTTCCGCAGCGGCATTGAACGCTTCGTCGCCGGCTTGCTCACGAACACCGGCAAGACGATCACCACCGTGGCGTGGCTCGGCGTGACGCTGATCGCGCTCTATTTCGTGCGTGGCCTGACTATCGGCGATCCGACCTCCGCGTCGCCGCTGCTGTGGACCGATTCGGAGTACAACGTTTCGCACAAGATGATCCAGGACAAGTTCGGCGGTGTCGAGCCGCTGATCGTCGTCGCCGAGGGCTATGACAAGGACGCGATGAAGGATCCGGGTGCGTTGCGCAACATGGAGCGCTTCCAGCGCCATCTCGAGCGCGATCCGTCGGTCGGCTACAGCTTCTCGCTGGCCGACATCATTCGGGCCGTCAATAGTGTCTTCCACGAGCTCGAGCCCAAGTGGGGCGTCATCCCGGACAGCTGGGTCGACATCGGCGGGCTCTTCTTCATCTACTTTTCCGGCTCGCCGCCAAGCGAGACCGCCAAGTACGTCGACCCCAGTTACACCACGGCGCACGTCACCTTTTTCTGCAAGGATCATCGCGGCGAGAACATTCGCCGCATCATCAAGGAATCGAAGACCTTCATCTCCGATACGGAGATCGAAGATCTGGGGATCACCATTGCGGCGCAAGACGGCAAGGTGACGGTCACCGGCGTCAAGGCCGAACCGGTGTGGGAAAAGGCGGGCCCCTCATGGGTCGTGGGCAGCGTGGCCTCGGGCGAGAGCCCGTTCAAGGTCGGCGACCACATCGTCAAGATCGGCAAGCTCGATGTGCATGACGAAGGCGAGTTCCGCACCGCGCTCATGCAGCAGGCGAACACCTCGACGCTGCTCGACTTCGGCATTGAGCGGGGTGGGCAGCATGCGGATTCCACGGTCAGCGCGCCGTGGAAAGCGGTCTTCAAGCTGGCCGGCGGCCTCATCGGTACGCTCGCCGCCGCCAACGAGGAGCTGGTGAAGAATGACTTGCTGATGAACGGCCTGGGCTTCTTCACGATGTACGTCATCATGCTGTTCACCTATCGCTCCTTCGCCGCCGGCTTGTATCTCCTGGCGCCGCGGGCGCTGTCGAACATCATGGTGAACGCCTACATGGCGATGAATAACATCGGGGTGAAC
>CAZTDK010001353.1:0-1168 GCA_964611965.1 uncultured Binatia bacterium (SeqCode)
CCGCGCTTGCCAGACCAAGGTGCCGAGGACGCCGAGGCCGATCACCATATGCGCCGCATGCACGCCGGTCATGGCGAAATAGATCGACAGGAAGAGCTGTTGCGCGCCGGCGTCGGCGCCGTGGTACGAAAACCACGGTCCCGGCACGAGGCCCTCGCGGAACTTGTGTGCGTACTCGAAGCCCTTGATCACCAGAAAGGTCGAGCCCAGCGCCATGGTCAGCACCAGGAAGATGAGCAATGGCCGGCGGCGGCCGAGTTGTGCGGCGTGCACGGCCAACGCCATCGTCAAGCTGCTGGTGATGAGCACCGTGGTGTTGATCGTCCCCAGCAGCACATCGAGGTGATGGCTGGCGTGCGCGAAGCCGTCCGGATACAGGGAGCGATACGCAACGTAGACGGTGAACATGCCGGCAAAAAACATGATCTCCGTGACCAGGAACACCCACATGCCGAGGGTCGAGGCATCATGCTGTTGCTCGGCATCGTCGAACTGATGGGCGGATGCGGCGGCGCGCTCAGACAACCTGCACCTCCTGCGTATCGTAGGCGTATGCGTCCTGCGTGACGATCGGCGTGCGCTCGAAATTCTCCGTTGGTGGTGGCGATGGTGTTTCCCATTCCAGACCGGTGGCGTGCCACGGGTTGGCCGTGGCCACGGCGCCATAGCGCAGTGACCAGATGAAATAGACGAGCGGCAGCAAGTAGCCGATACCGAGGATCGACGCCCCCGCGGTCGACATCACGTTCAACACCTGAAACTCGGCCGGATAGACGTGGTAGCGGCGCGGCATGCCGAGATAGCCGAGCACGAACTGCGGGAAGAACGTCAGGTTGAATCCCAGGAAAACGATCACCGCGGCGATCTTGGCCCACGCCTCGGGGTACATGCGGCCGGTGATCTTCGGCCACCAGAAGTGCATGCCGCCGAGGTAGGACATGATGGCACCGCCGACCATGATGTAGTGGAAGTGCGCGACGACGAAGTAGGTGTCGGTGACGTGCACGTCGAGGCCCAATGTCGCCAAGAACAGCCCGGTCAACCCGCCGATGGTGAACAGGCCGATGAAGCCGAGCGCATAGAGCATCGGGGCCTGAAACGACACCGAGCCCTCGTACAGCGTCGCCGTCCAGTTGAAGACCTTGACGGCGGAGGGTATCGCCACGGC
>CAZTDK010001354.1:0-1164 GCA_964611965.1 uncultured Binatia bacterium (SeqCode)
AGGCGGTTACGCGGTTAGGGAAGAAGAGGATTCCCCCCTAACCGCCAACCGCCTAACCGCTAGCCGCCTTCCGGAAATGTCTCCCCTCGAGCGCACCCTGGCCGATTACAAGAACAGCGGCCTCACCGTTGGACCGCACATCATGACACACCTGCGCGACCAGTTGACCCGTGAGGGCGTACGGCGCGCGATCGATGTCGGCAGAGCCCGCGACGGCAGTTGGACGAAGATCGCCGGGCTGGTGATCGTGCGCCAGCGGCCGGGGACGGCGAAGGGATTCTGCTTCATCACCCTGGAAGACGAAACCGGCACCGCCAACGCCGTGGTCGTACCCGACATGTTCCAGCGCTATCGCGCCGTGATTCACACCGCGGCTTTGCTGCTCATCGAGGGCCCCCTCCAGCGCGTCGACGACGTCACCCATGTGCATGCACGACGTCTGCGCGCGCTGGCGTTGCCGCAGCATCCCATCCATCAACACGGCAGCGGGTACCGGATGCGCACGACGCCCGACGATGAACCGCCGCCGACGCCGAAATCGCACGACTTCCGGTGAAGAGAACAGCTAGCGCCCCGGAGATGCAGGCCACCTGTACCAAGGTGTTTAGCGAATGAAGTTCGAGATCGTTGGTCGCATCGTAAACGTCGAAGTTATCGCGTCGGGATGGGGTGCGTGTTCGGCGCTCCCTCCGGAAGGCATATGGGTCGGGGCACTGGCGCAAATTGAAGGGCGTCGCCACTGTCCGGCTGCCGAACGGCACTCTGCGGCGGGTTGAAATCCATTGGTATGAAGCGCACGGTATCGGACGAAGGGACGTGAAGATCAAAGAGCAGTTGGAGGAGTGATGAAGCAGCCCTCGAAGCCGTTCGCCCTCTGCGTAGACAACGCAGAGTATCAGGCGTCTCTCGTCCTCGGAAAGGTGTACCGGATTCTCCCCGACGCCAAGGCAGCTCGGGACGATCTGGTGCGCATCGTCGATGAGAGTGCTGAGGATTATCTCTATCACAAGAGCCACATTGTCTTCGTCGACTTTCCGAAGGCCGTAGCGAAGAAGCTCCTTGCACTTCAGCCAGCTCCCGTCTGCCGCTAGGGCCTGCGGCCGGCGTCTTGGTCTTGCCCCGATTTAGTGGACAACTCCGTTAAGCTGCCCGCGCAGCCGATCG
>CAZTDK010001355.1:0-1162 GCA_964611965.1 uncultured Binatia bacterium (SeqCode)
CCCATGGCTGACGCGTCCCCGCTTGGAATGCTTGGTGAAGCCGAGCTGCGCGAGCTGATCACGCGCGGCGAGATCGACACCGTGCTGACGGTGTTTCCCGATCTCTATGGCCGGCTGGTCGGCAAGCGCATCAACGCCCGCTACTTCTGCGAGGACATCCTGTCGCACGGGATGCATGCCTGCGACTATCTGCTGGCCTGCGACATGGAGATGGATCCGGTACCCGGCTACCGTTTCGCCTCGTGGGCGGATGGCTACGGTGACGTGCGCTGCGTGCCCGACCTGAGCACGCTGCGCCGGGCCACGTGGCTCGAGCGCACGGCGCTCGTCCTGTGTGACGTGTACGACGAGGAGCACGACGCATTGGTCAGCGTGGCGCCGCGCTCGGTGCTGAAGCGACAGATGGAACGCGCCGCCGCCGCCGGTGTCCGCCCAATGGGGGCCTCGGAGCTGGAGTTCTTCGTATTGCGCGAGACCTACGAATCGGCGCAGCGCAAGAGCTTCGAGAACCTCGAGCCGTTCGGCTGGTACGTCGAGGACTATCACGTCCTCCAGGGGACGAAGGTGGAAGGGCTGATCGGCGCCATCCGCCGGCATCTCGACAATTCGGGCATACCGGTGGAGTTTTCCAAGGGTGAGTGGGGGCCGGGGCAGCACGAAATCAACGTGCGCTACTGCGACCTGTTCGCGATGGCCGACCGCCACGTGATCTACAAGCAGATCGCCAAGGAGGTCGCGCTGCAGCAGGGCTTGGCGGTGACGTTCATGGCCAAGCTCGACGAGCGCTACGCCGGCAGCTCCATGCACATTCACTCCAGCCTGTGGTCGCCCGAAGCGCCGCGGCCGTTGTTCGCCGCCGCGGCGTCGGCGTCCGGCGGTGATCTCACGGCGTTGCCGGAGCAGTTCCGCTGGTGGCTCGGCGGCCTGATGCATCACGCCCGCGCCTGCACGCTGCTGTTCGCACCCACTGTCAACTCGTACAAGCGCTTCCGCGCCGGTTCGTTCGCGCCCACGGGGATTGCGTGGTCATACGACAATCGCACCGCCGGATTCCGCATCGTCGGGCGGGGACCGTCGCTGCGCGTCGAATGCCGCATCCCGGGCGCGGATGCCAATCCGTATCTGGCATTTGCCGCCACTATCGCTGCCGGCCTCGATGTTG
>CAZTDK010001356.1:0-1158 GCA_964611965.1 uncultured Binatia bacterium (SeqCode)
CGGTGTTGCGCGTGGCCCAGAGTCGTCCGCCATGCCGCTCGACGATTGAGCGACTGATCGACAAGCCCATGCCAAGGCCCGACGGCTTGCTGGTGTAGAAGGGCTCAAACATGCGCTTGCTGATGGCTGGGGTGAATCCAATGCCCCGGTCCTCGACGCTGACCTCGACAGTCCCGTTTCCAGGGCATACCGTATGCAGCAAGAGCTCCGGCGCTACGGAGTCGCCCATCTGCATCGCTTCGAGGGCATTCAGCATCAAGTTGACGATGACCTGCTCGATCTGAATCTGGTCGAGCTGGATCCGGGGCAATTCCGGGGCGAGGTCGACACGAATCGGGATGCCGAGTTGGTGCGCCTGGGGGGCCAGGACATGCACGGCATTGGTGACCACCGCGTTGAGATCGGTGTCTTGGTACGGCGTCGCTTGCTTCTGCAGCAGCGCTCGCAGCCGCCGGATAATCCCACCGGCGCGCAGCGCCTCGGTGGCGATCGCCTCGATCGCAGGGAGCAACTCCTTGGGGCTCGTCGCCCCCGACGCGATGAGCCGGCGGCACCCGTTCGCATAGTTGGCGATGGCCGACATTGGTTGATGAATCTCGTGCGCCAGCTCGGCGGTAATTTCTCCCAGGGTATTCACCCGCAGCGCATGAGCAAGCTCGGCCTGACGCGCGTGCAGCTGCTCCTGGGCGTGTTTCAGGTCGGTGATGTCCTCGGAGATGCCGAGGAGATAGGCGGGGGTCCCCGTGTCGTCGAGAATCGGAATCTTCTTCGTGTGCAGGATCCGCTGACCGTGTCCCGTGTTGATCAGTTCCTCCGGGATGTCGAGCACGGCTTTCTCGTGCAGCACGGCGCGGTCCTTCCCGGTGAAGAAGTCCGCCTGCTCTTTCGGAAAGAAGTCATAGTCGGTCTTGCCGATGAGATCGACGCGTCGCTGCCCGAGGAGGTCTTCGCCCGCACGGTTGAAGAGCACGAACGCCAAACTCTTTGCGTCTTTGACGAAGACCATATTCGGGATGTTCTCTACGATCGAGTCGAGGAAGCTCTTCGTGCGGAGGATTTGCTCGTGCAGCCGCTTGTGTTCCGTGATGTCGCGGGCGATGCCAAACAGGCCGATGACATTGCCGTGCGCATCACGCACCGGTCCTTTTGTGGACAGGA
>CAZTDK010001357.1:0-1158 GCA_964611965.1 uncultured Binatia bacterium (SeqCode)
GATCCAAGCGCAGAATCTGAATACGTGGTGCCAGGGATTCAGCGGAGATGGCAGCATCGACGATCTTCCGGAGTGGGTTGCTTGCATAACCAAGGCGGCAACCTGTGACGCGCAGCAGACACTGGCAACGAAGTATCCTCGAATGTTGGAGTGGCTCGATGCGATCCGCGCGCCGATCGACGCCCTGGACGCCAGCAAAGCCAACCCGGTGATCCCGGATGCATTGGCCGCCCTCGATAATCTCGTGGCGACGCTCGATACGAACGCTGATCACCAAATCGACCTCTCCTGCGGTGCCGCGAGCGTGACTGCGCCGTGCGCGGCTGGGCAGACGCGCTCCGGTAGTACCTGTGTCGATTGTCCGGCCGGGAGCTCCAATGCCGATGGGCTCGGCACCTGTGAGCCGTGCCCGGTCGGGAGCTTCGCTGCGTCGGCCGGAGCGTCCACCTGCACGCCGTGTGCGGTCGGAAAAGCCCAGGCCTCGACAAGCGCGACCACTTGTACAACTTGTATCGCCGGTACGTTCCAGGATACGACCGGCCAAGCAACTTGTAAGTCCTGTCCGCCCGGCAAATTCTCCTCTGCGGCGGGAGCCTCTACGTGCAGCGACTGCGCTCCCGGGAGCTTCGCGGCGAGCGCTGGGGCAACGACGTGTGCCGCGTGTATCGCCGGCACATTCCAGGATGCGCTCGGTCAGGCCAGCTGCACCAGTTGCCCGGCAGGAGCGTCATCCGGCGCCGGCGCTTCCACTTGCACCGCCTGCGCAGTCGGTAGCGCGCAGCCTTCACCGGGCTCGGCGCTCTGCGCCCCGTGCGACCTCGGCAGCTATGAGGATTCTCCCGGCCAAGCCAGTTGCAAATTGTGTCCGGCGGGCAAGTTCTCGTCGAGTGCTGGAGCGACCGTGTGCACCGATTGTCCGGTCGGCAAGTTCAAGGGGACCGGTGGGGCAACGACATGTGACGCCTGTGGCATGGGCACGTTCCAGGATACGTCTGGTCAAGTGAGCTGTACCAACTGTCCGGTCGGGACTTTCGCGGACTCGGCCGGCGCATCGACCTGTACGGCTTGTCTGGCAGGCAGCGCGCAGGGTAGCCTGGGTTCGGCAAGCTGCGGCTCGTGCACGGCGGGTACCTTCCAGGACCTCGCCGGCCAGGCCAG
>CAZTDK010001358.1:0-1151 GCA_964611965.1 uncultured Binatia bacterium (SeqCode)
TGCCTTTGCCGACACCTGTTCGACGATCACCTCCGGCGCCATGATCGGCCGAACCGGCTTCGTGGGGGATCTGATCTATAGTGTTGGCGTCTCCGGCTTCATCTATCCGATCTTTGGTCACTGGGCTTGGGGGCCGGACGGCTGGCTGGCGACGATGGGCAGCGAGGGGAATTTCTTCGCTTCGTTGGGAATGAGCTTCCACGACTTCGCCGGGTCCACGGTCGTCCACAGCATTGGCGGCTTTGTAGCGCTCGCAGGTGCCATCGTCTTGGGTCCCCGTATTGGCCGCAAGTTCAAGCGCGACGGTGGTGGCCCGATGCTTCCTCACGATCTGACCATCGCGACGGTGGGCGGCTTCATCCTGTGGTTCGGATGGTACGGGTTCAACCCGGGCAGCACCCTGTCCGCGATGGACCTCGAGGGGATCGGCCGAATTGCGACGAACACGACACTGGCGGCCTGCGCGGCCGGGTTGGCCGCCATGTTTTATGCCTTCCCCAAGACAAAGACCTGGGACGTGAGTTTTACGGTGAACGGATTCCTCGCGGGCCTCGTAGCTATCACGTGTCCCTGCTACTGGGTGTCGCCAACCGGGGCGGTCCTTCTCGGTGGCATTGCTGGTGTGATCGTGGTCGTGGCTGTGGATGTCCTCGAGTACCTCCGCATCGACGACCCCATCGGAGCAGTCCCTGTGCACGGTATCTGTGGGATCTGGGGCACAGTGTCGCTGGGGCTGTTTGCGAGCGGGCAATTCGGGGCAACAGGCCCGTTGGGGGCGGACAACTCTGCGCCGCTCACGGGGCTATTTTACGGAGGTGGTTTCACAGTGCTCACCGCGCAGGTCATCGGCAGTGCGGCCATCGTGGGCGCGACGTTCGCAACCACGATGGCAATGATGCTGGCAATCAACGCGTTTGGCATTCTGCGGGTGTCCGAAGAAGGCGAGATCGAAGGCCTTGATTTGCATGAGCACGGCGTTCCCGCGTATCCGGAGTATGCGTTGCACGGATCTGCCAACCCGGCGGGGGCCCCGGCATTTACGGAGCGCGCGTTCACTCCTGCACCGGTACCCGTTCGCAGCCCCATTGCGGCGACCGGGCGGTCGAAGGCGTGATCGCGGTGCCTTCTAGGCCCACTTCTGTCACGGGTGC
>CAZTDK010001359.1:0-1147 GCA_964611965.1 uncultured Binatia bacterium (SeqCode)
GTGCCGATCTATCTCGTGCACGGCGCGCTCGACTTCCTGTTCCCCGTGGGACTCGCTCGTCTGGCGCGTGACACGCTCGCCAACGCCGGCGCCGCCGTCGAATACCGCGAGCTGCCGGAGCTGTCGCACACCTATCCGCGATCGGAGAACGTGCGCATCCTGGAATGGTTCGCGGCATTGCCGGCGAAGTGACGGAGCCCCACTGCCTGCTGGGCCGCCGAAGCTGCTGGTTAGCAGCCTGTCGGACTTGGCAGCACGCAGCGACCATCGGGAGCGGACCATAGACCAGACGCCGGCCGCAGGCCCCGGGCCGTCAATCGAGTTGCAGCTGGCCGCTGGCCAACTGCGCAACGAATTCCCTATCGCCATCGAGAAAATCCACTGAAGCCAGGTCGCCAATGGGCACCCACGCCATCGCCGCGAAGACGCGGTTGGCAATCGGGCGCGCATAGCGCGGGATCAAGAAGAACGTCAGCTCGATCGGGTCGCGGTCGAGGTATTGGTGACGCGTCCGCCAGAGTATCGGTCCGACGGTGGCATCGATGCCCAGCTCCTCCTCGAGCTCGCGCCGCATGCACGTCGGCAGATCTTCGCCGGGTTCGAGCTTGCCGCCAGGGAACTCCCACTTGCCGGGATGGTGCCCGCCCAGGGGACGCTGGCAAACCAGCACGCAACCGGCTTTGAGGATGACACCGGCGGTCACTTGAATATGCGCAGCGGCCATTCGGGGGTGCACAGTGAACGGTAGTTCAGGGACCAGTTGCTGACAGTTCGCCGCTCAACCTGAAGAGTCTACACTTTGAGGCACTCACTCCACAGATGGCTGCGCAAAGAAGCGGCCACGCGCTCGTGTCAGCTCTTCGCCCGTTTCGGCCAGCGTGATGCTGCCTTCGATGATCCACCCCTTCGACTTTGCTTCGACGAGCCGCCCATGCACGCGCAGCGGTGTCGCGGTCGGCACGGGACGGAGATACCGTATGGTCAGCTCGCCGGTAAACACCGGCATGCCGGCCTTGGCGTACGCGGTCATGCACAGCGTCTCGTCCAGCAGCGTTGCCTGGATGCCGCCGTGAACGATGCCGGTCGCGCCCTGGAAATGCGACGGTACGGTATATTCGACCTCGACGCCATCGTCGTTCTCAACGAA
>CAZTDK010001360.1:0-1145 GCA_964611965.1 uncultured Binatia bacterium (SeqCode)
TTTCAATGTCGAAAGCCTGGCTGCCATCGTCGATCCGCAAGCGGTTCCCGCAAATACGCCGGGTGCGACGGCGGATGAAAAGAAGACCAACCTCGCCATCGCACTGCGACAGAAGCTATTCTACGCGGAACCCACCGCCGTGCTGCAGCGAATGGTACATGACACAGAAGTGCCGATTGCGGATTCGGACGTTCGCGCGGGGGTCACGACCTTTCTGAGCAATCAACCTAACTTCAACATCCGCACTACATCGGTTTACACGGCTCTGAAGGGGCCCGACGCCCTTAAAGGCATCGCCGATGGAACCCAGGCGAACGTCGTCGAGCAATTGAAAACGCTGCAACGCGTGCAGGCGGTCAGCCCCATTCCGGAAGCGGTTCCCTTGCTCATGAAGGCAAACCTGACGTCCGCCTTCCGCATAGCCGAGCTTCCTGAGTCCACGTTCATGAACTCCTTCAGTGGTACGCTCGGGGAACAAGCAGCGAAGCAGGTGTACACGAATGCCATCAACACCCACATCCGCAATGAGCACGCCCTCATCACGATGCGCGAGAGCATCCGGGGAAGCGGACTGGCCATTATCGACGGCGGGCAGTCCGCCAAAGAGCGTCTTCCGGTCCTCCAAGCCATCGCCGATCAGAAGGCTGTTCCACTGAACTTGGAGACACTGTTCGGCAGCATCGATAACTGCGAGTGCGACGACTGCCTGTCGGTTTACAGTCCGGCCGCGATCCTTGTCGAGTACTTCCAATATTTGAGGAACAACGATCTCGGGCCGGACCCAACAACGGGCGATCCCAATCCCGCCGACAACAAGAACATCCATCCTGGATTAGCCAATACCCCGCTGGAGAAACTCTTCCGCCGGCGGCCCGATCTCGGTTGCCTGGAGCTGACCTGCGAAAATACCTTCACCGTCTTGCCGTACATCGATCTGGTCAACGAAATAATGGAAAGCTTCATCGTGCACCTGGACAAGTACCATGCTGACGGAAACGTTCCCAAGCAGGCAACCCTGGATGTCTTCAACGTTACCGATGAGACCACCAGTGACTTGCTGGCCCAACCGCAGCATATCAACTACCAGGCTTACAGCGTTCTCCAGAATGCGGTCTATCCCTTCACGCTCCCGTACCACCAGCCTA
>CAZTDK010001361.1:0-1144 GCA_964611965.1 uncultured Binatia bacterium (SeqCode)
ACTGCAGAATCTTGCCGACGACGCCGGCACCGACCGTGCGCCCGCCTTCGCGGATCGCAAAGCGCAGCCCTTCGTCCATCGCAATCGGCGTAATCAACTCCACCGTCACCCGCACGTTATCCCCCGGCATCACCATCTCCGTGCCTTCCGCCAGCTTCACGATCCCCGTCACGTCCGTGGTCCGAAAGTAAAACTGCGGCCGGTACCCATTGAAAAACGGCGTGTGCCGCCCGCCTTCTTCCTTCGTCAAAATGTAGATCTCGGCCTCGTAGTTGGTGTGCGGCGTGATGCTCCCCGGCTGCGCCAGCACCTGCCCGCGCTCCACGTCCTCGCGCTTCACTCCGCGCAACAGGCACCCCACGTTGTCCCCCGCTTGCCCCTCGTCGAGCAGCTTGCGGAACATCTCCACCCCCGTCACCACCGTCTTCACCGTCGGCTTCATGCCGACGATCTCCACCTCTTCCCCCACCTTCACCTTGCCGCGCTCCACGCGGCCCGTGGCCACCGTCCCCCGGCCGCTGATCGTGAACACGTCCTCCACCGGCATCAAAAACGCCTTGTCGAGCGCCCGCACCGGCTGCGGAATGTAGCTGTCCACCGCTTCCATCAGCTTCATGATCGCCTGCTCGCCCAGCTCCCCCTTGTCCCCTTCCAGGGCCTTGAGCGCGCTGCCGCGAATGATCGGAATATCGTCCCCGGGAAACTCGTACTTCGACAGCAGCTCGCGCACCTCCAGCTCCACCAGATCGAGCAGCTCCGGATCGTCGACCGCGTCCACCTTGTTCATGAACACCACCATCGCCGGCACGCCCACCTGGCGCGCCAACAAGATATGCTCGCGCGTCTGCGGCATCGGCCCATCGGTGGCCGCCACCACCAGGATCGCGCCGTCCATCTGCGCGGCACCGGTGATCATGTTCTTCACGTAGTCGGCGTGGCCCGGGCAGTCCACGTGGGCGTAGTGGCGATTCTTGCTCTCGTACTCTACGTGCGCCGTCGCGATCGTGATGCCGCGCGCTTTCTCTTCCGGCGCCTTGTCGATCTGGTCGAAGGGCGTGAACTGCGCCAGCCCCTGGCTCGCCAACACCTTCGTGATCGCCGCCGTCAGCGTCGTCTTCCCGTGATCGATGTGCCCGATCGTCCC
>CAZTDK010001362.1:0-1144 GCA_964611965.1 uncultured Binatia bacterium (SeqCode)
CGAAGACAGGGTTGGAAATAAATCCAGAATGCCTGTGGATACAGGGCAAGCGGGAGCCGGGAGGCGTAACGCAGATTGTGCCCCACGGTGGCGTCGACGAAATCCGCCCAGGCGCCATGGATGGCAAAGTAAGCGCACACCGGGAGCAGCACGCACGTCCCGCCGAACAACAGCAGCAGTGCGCTAGCAACGCGGCGACGCGCCCCCCAGGCGAGGAGCAGCAGAGAGAAGAGCCCGTTGGAGAGCGCGACCTGCTTGAAGAGCAGCGCCGCTGCCGCGCATGCGCCGCTGGCGAACGCCCATGCCAGTGCATCGCGCTCGATGGAATAGCACGCGGCGAGCAGCGCCGCGGTGAGGGGCAGCAGCATGAAGGTCTCGGTGTTGGCCGCATTGCCGAGGACGCTTGGATCCGTGGTCATGAACGCGGCGAACGCGGCGGCGGCTACACCGGTGACGGGCGAGGACAGGTGTCGCCCGAGCGCGAAAATCACGGCGAGGGTGCCCAGCGTGTAGACCTGCGTCGCCCAGTGAATGGCCGCCGGCGTCGTGCCGACGAAGGACTCGATCAGCACGTACATCATATGGACCGCGGGCGGTTTCTGATCGAAGGTGTCGCGATAGGGCAGGGCACCCTGCAGCCAGCGCTGCGCGATGTACGCGTATTCGCCTTCGTCGCGCTCGAGCGGCAACCCGGCAACGGGAAATCGCAGGAGCAGAGCAAACACACAGACGGCGGCCAACCCAGCCCAGCTGCCACGGGTGTGCGTGATGTGCGTGCCTGACTTCACGCTGTCGAACCTGTTCCGCGCATGGGTTTTGCCGGAGAATGCCCTCGTGCCCTCACCCGGGGCGATGCCTCGGGCCTGGGGTTTGGACGTTGCCGCGTGTCCAGATCGGCCGCCGCCGAGGGCTGAAGCCCGCGGCTGAATGAAAGAAAGCCCGGTAAACCGGGCTGTAAGCCGGCTGACGCAGTTATTGGTGCCCGGAACACCCAGCAGCTGCGCAAGCACTCGCAGGCTTCATAACCCCGACGGGAACTGACACGAAGCCCACAGCGAACCCCTGTCCGGCGGGGGCGGGGGGGAGCCGGATTGAGCCGGCTTGGCTTTTTGAGCCGGGGGCTTGAGCCCCCGGTGACGGTGGC
>CAZTDK010001363.1:0-1139 GCA_964611965.1 uncultured Binatia bacterium (SeqCode)
CACGATGTATTGCATGGTCGCATGCAGCACGGGAGTCTCGTGACGCAGCGACGCTGAGCCCACGACGGCGCGCAACTGCAGCGCCGGGCTGGTGCTCCCGCGGTAATATCCGCGCAGCTGGAATTCAGGGAGATTGACGATTACGAATGCCTCGTCTTCCGGCGGCGGCAGCCACCGCAGTCGCTCCAACGCCAGCTCGATCTGCCGTGCCCGGCCCGCCGGAGCGATCTGCAACTGCTCCAGCGTTGTCGCGCCGATGACGCCGTCCGCGCCGAGACCCTGACGCTCCTGAAACCGCTTCACCGCCTTGACCAGATCGGGGTCGTACACGTGCGGGTTCTTTGGTGCGCGGGCGGTGCTCGGCAGGTCGGCGAGGACGCGCAAGAGCTCCCGCAATGGGGGCATGCCGGCATTGGACTCGCCCGGGTGCAGCTTCGGGAGGTTTGGAACCTGCGGAAAATCGGGGCGTGCGGCCAACTCGCGCCAGTAGGCCAAGGCGGTGATCAGGCGTCCGAAGAGCGCAAACTGTGGGTCGAGCGTGGCGAGCAGCTGCGCCGGCGCCTCCGCCGCCGGTAGCTGCGATGTCAGCGCCACAGGGTCAAACGGCCGGGCATCCATCTCGAGCGCGAATCCAACGGCGTGGGGCGCGACGCGGCCGAGGTGTGCGTCGGAGACGTAGCGCAGGAGGCAGACCGTCAGCGCGGTGTCGAACACGGCGGCGTCTTCGGCCTTCGGCGGGGGAGCGGAATCGAAGCGCGCCGCGTCGGAGCGCAAACGCGCGGCGTCGTAATCTTCCGGCGACAGCCCGCGCTGATCGGCTGCGGACAAAACACGGATGATCTCTGTGGCCTGACGGGTCGGCTTATCGCCGCGCAGCCAGAGCGGGCCAAAGCTGACTGCCTCGTACAGCCGCCGGACAGCATCCTGTTGCCTGGAGAAATCCGGCCGACGCAAAAGCGGCTGCTGGCCGGCTTCGACAATGCTGCGAATGGCCGCGGCGATCGGTTCCGCCGCCGGCGCTGCTTCGCCTTCGGCGCCCCATGCCACAAGGCGCAAGAGGCAGATGGAAACGAGACTATACACCAGTCCTGCAGAAGGCTTGCAGCGCATCGCCGCCGGTATCCGCTCAGCGGCACTGT
>CAZTDK010001364.1:0-1130 GCA_964611965.1 uncultured Binatia bacterium (SeqCode)
CCCTGCTTGCGCGCGATCCTTTCGGCATCAAGCCGCTGCACTATTGTTCGCTGGACGGCGGGCGCAGTCTGGCGTTCGCTTCGGAAATCAAGGCGCTGCTGCGCTGTCGCGCCGTGCCCGCGCGTCTCAACGAGGCGAGCCTGGGCGACCTGCATGTGTTCGAGTACATCGCCGATCCGCGCGCGACCCTCTTTGAGGGGATCTACAGCCTCGAGCCGGGTTGCTGTATCGAGATTGATCTGTCGTCTTCGGTGCTGACTCTGCAACGTCACAGCTTCGCCCCGGCGGTCGAGCCCCTCGATCCGTTACCCACACTGGCGTCCGCCGAGCAACATCTCGACGAGCTCCTCGATGCCGCCGTGCGCTCGCATCAGATGGCGGATGTGCCGATTTGCTTGACGCTCTCCGGTGGTCTCGATTCCACGTTGCTGGGTGTACACCTGCGGCAGCAGGTTGGCTCGGGAGTCGTGAGCTACGTTGCCGGGGACGATGGCGGCCATGTGGACGTCCAGCAGGCAGAACGCATGGCGCGCATGCTCGGCTTCGAGCATCGGCCGCTGCTGCTCAACTTCGAGCAGTATCTCGCGGCGATGGCCCCGGCAATTCTGGCGAGTGAGAGCTTCACCGACTGTATTCCGCAATTTCTACTCTTTCGGGAAATCGGCCGTCACTTTCGGGTGGCGCTCAACGGGGAGGGCGCCGACGAGTTGTTCGGCGGCTACCCCGAGCACTGGTGGGCGGATCGCTACGTAACCCGTATCCGCGAGGCGCCGCAATCCCTGCCGCTAACCGAGCGCGGGGCTCTCGAGCGCGACCAGCTGCTGGCTCAGCGAGGGCTCGATGGCGACCAGTGGATGTACGACCATCTTCTCGGTTCCCAATTGATCGATCGCCATCTGCACCCGCTCGACAAGGTCAGTATGTCCTCGAGCGTCGAGGTGCGCGTCCCTTTTCTCGATTACGAGCTCGCGGCCTACGTGCGCAAGCTCCCCATGCACTGGCGCCTGAATCGTCAGCTCGGATCAGCCAAGTATATTCTCCGGCGGGCGTTCCTGCGGCGCTGGAAGGCCGCCGCCGCAGCCCCGGGGTTGGTGGAGGCCGTGCTGCGCGAAAAGCGTGGCTTTCCCGAC
>CAZTDK010001365.1:0-1124 GCA_964611965.1 uncultured Binatia bacterium (SeqCode)
AGTCCCCGGGCTATGAGCTGCCGCTGATGCCCGAGTTCGCTTTGATGATGGATTTGTATATCGGTCTCCTCAGGGACGGGGTCCTGCACGGAGCAGAGTGGGGCTTCTCGCCCGGGGCCGTCGCCACTACCGAGACCCGATTGCAGACTCTCATCAACGGGTCTGAGGGCTACGTCTACTCCAACTACGCGGCGAACGTCAATCAACTCTCCGCCCTGCGAACCGGGGAAAGCGCCGGCGCGACCACCCAGTACAACCGTGTCAACCCGTTCGTGAGAGGGATGACGCTAGCCGTTCTCGACCACGCGACGACATGGCCATACCTGGATCCTGCGGCCTATCCCACGCCCCCAACGATCAAGCTGATCCGCGAAATTTTGTCCGACCCGTACGGCACATCGGATTTCACCGGCGTGAGCACATTCTACGTTTTGCCGCCGCTCACGCACCTCACCGTGCACGGCGCAGACTATCTGACCAGCATGTCCATCCAATATGCAGATGGGGCGTCCTTCTATGAAGGCTGGACCGACGGTAGCGGTAGCACCAGCCCCCCGCGGGGTGGGGACTTTGCCGTGGGCGTTGGAGCTCAACACGCCGCACTCGCCACCGCGTACGGCCAGGCCGGCGACGTTCTCAATGGCGCCGGCTTCATCTTCCAGGACGGCTACAACACCGGGATGATGGGCCTGGGCTACGATGCCTGTCCGTGTCCGAACAACCCCGATCCTCCTCCGGGCCAGGGCTGCTGCGGTACCCCTTTTCTGACCGGGTTCGAAGATGAAATCGTCTCGTCCATCAACATCATGGGATCCAGCGGCTACTATAGGTCTGTAAGCCAGATCATCTATGGGTTTCGCCGTGCCGACAGTTACTGTCCCGGGCCGATCGATACGTCAACGGTAGGTTGCGTGCTCGACGTGCACCGTGGCGTCAATACGGTTGGCCAGCATCTCTTCGACATCCATCTGGAGGACCTCTACCTGCAAGGCTTCTCCCTCGAGAATCGACAGGCATTTCGGATCTACTCCACGGCGGCCGACGGCTTGACGCAGCTCTACGCCTGCTCGGCTGCAACGACCTTCTTGACCACTGCCATGGACTGCGAGGGATCCGGATTCACC
>CAZTDK010001366.1:0-1120 GCA_964611965.1 uncultured Binatia bacterium (SeqCode)
TCTTCCGGCAACGCCAGCAGGCGATGGAACTGCGTCGGCACCATGTGACTCGTGGTGACGCGGTACTTTTGAATCGCCTCGAGGCAGCTTTCCGGCGTCCACTTGTCCATCAGCACGACCGTGTGGCCGAGATGCAGCGAGCAGCCGGTGAACATCAACACGGCGGTGTGATACAGCGGCGAGCCCGTCAGGTGGACATTGTCGTTCTCCGGCTGGACGCCGAACATCCCGAGGAACATGGCGAGCATGGAGAACACGATGTCGGGATCGAACGGCGTCAGCGCCCGGCGCACCCCTTTCGGGCGGCCGGTGGTCCCGGACGTGTAGTTCATCACCTGTCCGGCCGCACGGTTCTCGGGCAAGGTGTCCGACTGCCCGGCGCTGAGCTCGGCGTAGTCGCGAAAGCCGGCGATGTGTCCGACCGCGAAACGCGCGTTGGCGGGGACGCCGGCCTCCTCGGCGGCGCTGCGACACGCCTCACCGAAGCGCGCGTCACCCACGAACACCTTGGCGTCAGAGTCCTGAAGGATGTAGGCGATCTCCGCGGCGGTCAGGTGATGGTTGATCGGCACGAGATACAAGCCCGCCTGCCCGGCGGCGAGATACAGCTCGATCATTGGCGCGCCGTTGGGCAAGCACGTCGCCAAACAATCGCCCTGCTGCACGCCGAGCGCGCGCAGGCCGTGCACCAGACGATTCGACGCGGCGAACAGGTCGCCGGCGGCCACGGTTTGCCCGTCCGGTGCGACCAGCGCGGACCGGGTTGGGTTTTTTTGCGCGAGGTTCCAGAAACCGTATTCCGACATCGACTCTCCTTCGTTCCGCCCGGCAACTCAAAATCACGAGAGTACGAAATAACGAAAACACGAAACAAGGGAAACTGGCCCCATTTCGTGCTTTCGCTCTTTCGTGCTTTCGTGATTCTCTGCTTCCCTCAGGCGATCGCCACAACCTGCGGCGCTTCGAAGCGAGCGCGCATCTTGTTGACGCTGCCGCTCATCAGGGCGTGCTTCGGCAGACCAAGGCTGCGCAGCTCATCGGCAAGCGGATGCGCCCCCAGGGTGAGCGCCGCACCGCCCAGGCGGTAGCCCACGCCCTCGCCCCCGGAGACGAACGGGGT
>CAZTDK010001367.1:0-1119 GCA_964611965.1 uncultured Binatia bacterium (SeqCode)
GCCGCTGGTATTTGTCCGGGTTCTTCAAGAAGTCGACGATCTCGATCAACTCGTTCTCGGCCTCGTCGATCCCGGCGACGTCCTCGAAGGTGACTTTCGGTTGCTCCTCACTGTAGCGCTTGGCGCGGCTGCGGCCGAGACTGAACAAGCCGCCGCCCGCCGTGGCCGCCCGGCGACTGATCCAGACAAACGCCCCGATCAGCAGCAGCGTGGGACCAAAACCGACGAGGAGCGTAAACCATGATGAGTCGCTCTCGTCCGTGGCGTCAATAACAACCCCCTTCTCTTCCAACAGCTTCTCGAGACCCGGGTCGGCGAAAACGGGACGCTGCGTTTTGAACCGCTTCGAGGTATGGGGCTTGGCCTCGTCGGCGGCAGACACCCCGGGTCCCTTGGCACTGGAGGCTTGCGACTGTGGAGCGGGATAGGTCACTTCCGTCTTGAAGATCCCGCGGATGGAGTCGCCCACACCGGTGACACTCTCGACATTGCCCGCCTCGACCTGCTTCTTGAAAAACGTGTAAGAGACCGAGATTGACTCCGGCTCGGGAAAGAACACTTTCGACACCACGTAGTTGCCGATCAACAGGGCCACGAAAATCAGCCACCAGCGCTGCGGCTGCATACGCGATGGTCCGGAGCCGGTTGCCTTCGCGTCGTTGGGGCGTCCAGGGGAGGGAGGCACTGTCGGTTTGTTGATGGGTGGGTTCGCCATTGTTTCTCTGCTCAGTGAACGGGTGGAACTCGTATCCACCCGACGACGTATCCAATCGACTCCAGACTTGCTCGACGGGGACCTGCGGTCGGCGTCTGTTCTATGGTTTGCTCCCGTTGGTCGCTACGGGCTGCCAAGTCCGACAGGCTGCTAGCGAGGCGCTGACGCACGCTGCCCGTCGCCGCGCGCTCGCATGCCAAGCCGCTCGTTGAGCATGATACCATACGCCGGCCAACGGCGGCACCCTGCTTATGCGGGAACGTTCTAAGGGAGGCATCGTCGTCAGCGGCACGAGCGGTCCGGACTCTGCGTCATCGAATGGTTGGGCCAGCAGCCTGTCGGACTTGGCAGCCCGTAGCGACCAACGGAAGCGGTCCATAGAAAGGACGCCGACCGCAGGTCCT
>CAZTDK010001368.1:0-1119 GCA_964611965.1 uncultured Binatia bacterium (SeqCode)
GTTCCTCTACGACTGGAACATGCTGCCGATCGGCCAGCTGCTCTGGGAGAAGGAACTGATGTCATACAAACCGTTCCCGCCCCTGCAAGCGCCGGAAACCTACAACCTGGATGGAATCCTGAAGCAGGTTCGGGACAGCGCCAGGGAACAGTAGGCGCGTCTCCTGTGACTGCGATCTAACGAAGCGGGCGGCCTCGATCGGCCGCCCGCTGGCGCTTTGGCAGCAGGAGGTTACTTCTCCGCGCGCAGGAAAGACGGAAGAGCGGCCCCAGGGTGGGCGCTGAACAGACGCGGCAACCCTGGGCTATATTGCGTAACGCCTTCGGCGCAGCTGAACGTATGACACAATCGAGAGGGATACATGGCGACGGCGAGAAGTGTCGACACTTCAAGGAGCAGCATATGAGACGGCAAGCAACGAAACTCCGCGGAAATGCCGCACGGGTCACTATTGGCTCGCTGCTGGCGGTGGGAATGTTGATGCCCGTCCGCCCCGCGGCCGCGCAAGAGGCCGGTAAGAAGGCCGCCGCGGCGGCACCTGCGTCGGGCAAACCGAACATCCTCGTCATCTGGGGCGACGACATCGGCCGCGACAACATCAGCGCCTACAGCCTCGGCATCATGGGCTACCAGACGCCGAACATCGACCGCCTGGCGAAGGAGGGGGCGCTGTTCACCGACGCCTACGCCCAGCAAAGTTGCACGGCCGGCCGCGCGTCGTTCATTCTCGGCGAGCATCCCTTTCGCACCGGGCTGCTGACGATCGGCATGCCGGGTTCGCCGCAAGGCATCCCCGACTGGGCGCCCACCATCGCCGACCTGCTGAAGCCGCAAGGATACACCACCGGCCAGTTCGGCAAGAACCACCTCGGCGACCGTGACTCGCATTTGCCGACAGTGCACGGCTTCGACGAGTTCCTCGGGAACCTCTATCACTTGAACGCCGAGGAAGAGCCGGAGACCTACTACTACCCGAAGGACCCGGAGTTCAAAAAACAGTACGGCCCACGCGGGGTGCTGCACACGTGGTCGGACGGCAAGGGCGGGCAGAAGATTGAAGACACCGGCCCGCTCACCCGAGCCAGGATGCCTACCGTTGATACGGAGATCTACGATGCG
>CAZTDK010001369.1:0-1117 GCA_964611965.1 uncultured Binatia bacterium (SeqCode)
TGAAGAGGGTGTCCGGCGCGCGTGGATTGAGCGCCAGTGCGGTACGGTAGTGTTGCTCGGCCTCGTCGAGCCGCTTCTCGGCCAGTGCCAGGCTGCCGAGGTTGTTGTAGAGCACGAATTGCCCTTGCTGATCGTTGCGCCGCTGCTGCGCGAGGCGAAAGTACTGCAACGCCCTGGCACGGTCGCCTTGCTCGAAGTAGACCGCTCCGAGACTGCGCGCCGGGAGGCCATCGGTCGTGTTCTTTGCCGTCGTATCTGCCCACAGGCTGAGGTTGCTGCGCCAGACGGAGTTTCGCTCGATGGTGGCGATGGCCGCGGCGGTGATGAGCACCGCCATCATTGCCACCACTATCGCTGTCCCGAGGCGCGCGATGAGCGCGGCCGCGCCGTAGCCGACCAGCAGACAGAAGCCAACCGAGGGGAGATAGAGATAGCGCTCCGCAACTGGCGCGGCCGGAATCTTGGCGACGATGGTCAACGACGGGGCCAGGGTCAGTCCGATCCACACCAGCAGGAAAGTGGTTACGCGCTGTCCGCGCCGCCACGCCAGGTAGGTTGCAGCGGCAATACCGGCAATGATGACGGTGATGACCGTGAGCGCCAGCGGGCTGCTGGGAAGATCGGAGATGTATGCGCATTGTGCGAGGGGCAGCACGAGCTTTCCCAGGTAGACCCCGAGCGCGGCGCCGATCGACGGCAACACCGCCGCGCCTGCTGCTGGGGCGTCACCGAGGAGGGTGTTGAGAGCGGCCTGTCGCAAGCCGAGATAGAGCAGCAACGCGATGGCGAACGGCAGGTATTGCCACAGCTGCGCCGGCGCAGCCGGCGCGGGTTGATCGCGTTGCCGGCGTCGCGCCGCGCGTGGCACCGCCACGGTCTCCGCTGCGGCGATGCGTCCGAGCAACAGATCCGTGGCCGGAACGAGCAGGAAGAAGCTCGCCGCGGTCTCTTTCGCCAGTGCCGCGACAAAAACGCACAGCGCCGCCACCAGTGCCCGGCGCCGTGCGGTGCGCAGTATGCGCCAGTCGGCGCCGCGGTACGTGAGCACGGCGAGCAAGCAGAAGTCGCAAGCCAGGACATCGGAGCGTCCGGCTCCCCAGGCCACCGACTCGCTGTG
>CAZTDK010001370.1:0-1116 GCA_964611965.1 uncultured Binatia bacterium (SeqCode)
TTATTGATCCGGCGGGTAAATGGTTTCACGCGGCGTAGCGGACCGGCTTGTGCTGGAAGTAGCTTCGGACGCGTCCAGGCCGACGCTGCAGCTTACGCAGGTGGCTGATCGTCGCGCGCTTGAGGTGGTGCTTCGTTCGCACGGGAGCCCGATGAGTCACCGCGTGTTTGAGATCGGCGTTGAGGCATTCATCGGGGTTGAGCTCCGGAGAGTACGAAGGCAGGTAGAACACTTCGATCTCTTCGCGGTGCTCGGCCAACCACTCCTTCACCTTGCGAGCGTGATGCACCTTGAGGTTGTCGACGATCAGGAAGATCTTGCGCAGGCTGTCCTTGACCAGTCGTTTGAGGAAATCGATCAGGATGTCGGTGTTCATCGCGCCATCGAACACTCGCCACCTCACCGTGCCCTGATTGGTGACGGTGGAGATCACGCTCAGTCCTTCGCGCTTGTTGCTGACTCGCACCACCGGCGTCTGGCCCTTTGGGGCATAGCCGCGCCCACGCACGTCATCGGAGCGCAGCCCGGTTTCGTCGCCCCAGTGAATCTCGGCGTTCTCCGCCTTGGCGCGTGCGGAAATCTCCGGGTACTGAGTATCGAGCCATTGGCGGACTTCAGTGGGACGCTGTTCGTATGCCCTCCGGATGGGCTTCTGCGGCGTGAACCCCCAGCGCTGCAGGTAGTCCCCCATCGTTCGCAGCGGCACGTTGATGCCGAATCGGTCGCGCACCAACTGGCAGACTGCCTGCCGCGTCCACAAGGCGAAATCCATTTTCAGCTGATCCGGTGTCTTCTCGCAGATCAGCTTTCGAAGGACCGTTTCCTGCGTCGCCTCAAGCCGTCGCTTCTCTCCAACACGGCGGCCGCGGCGCTTCACGTTGACCGCCGCCATGCCTCCGGCTTCGTAGGCTCGCCATGCCTGCATGACCGTCGGCACCGACAGTTCCGCCTCTTGCGCTACCACCGCGAGCGTCCGCCCCTTTGCCCGCAACCTCACCGCCCGACGTCGGCGCTCGTTGAGCACCTCCATCGGCAACCTCCGCCCATCGCTCTTGGTCATGCGAGTTCGACGGCGAAAGCGCAGGAAGATTCAAATATTTATCCGCCGGGTCAATA
>CAZTDK010001371.1:0-1116 GCA_964611965.1 uncultured Binatia bacterium (SeqCode)
AAGCCTTGCGTTACCCATGCATCAATCCTCCTGTCTATCGATGTACGGACCATATACCGAAGATGCAACGTCGAGCCAAGAAGCTGCGTTCGATTCAGATTGATGGCACCTGCTTTCGCCTTCGGTGCTCGGTGAGCGCTGTCACGCTCCGCTGTTGGATCAACCCCAATGTGACAAACGCTGCTCACGCAAAGACGCAGAGGCGCAGAGAAGAGGCCGCCGCTAGGGCCTGCGGCCAGCGTCTCTTCTGTGGACCGCTCCCGTTGGTCGCTAGGGACTACAAAGTCCGACAGGCTGCTAGGGCCTGCGGCCAGCGTCTCTTCTGTGGACCGCTCCCGTTGGTCGCCAGGGACTGCAAAGTCCGACAGGCTGCTAGGGCCTGCGGCCAGCGTCTGTTCTATGGTCCGCTCCCGTTGGTCGCTAGGGACTGCAAAGTCCGACAGGCTGCTAGGCTAGGGCCTGCGGCCAGCGTCCTCTGCGGCTCGGCGTGAGCCCTTCCTTTTTCACATCGGTTAACACGGTGAGCACGCAAACGCTGCACGTGCTTTTGGCAGCCGCCCGATTCTCCGGCACGGGCGCGAGCAGAAGCGGCGCAAGTCTTTCCCATATTCATGTTTGGATCGCTGCAGCGCAGCGGTCCGTCGATTGCTCAAGCATCAACCCACGTCTTGACTGGAGGTGGAGCATGAATCGAATGTTCGGATTGATCGCCCTCGCATTTGCGATTTTCTTTCTGCATACGGCTCCTGCGCGAGCGCGGCAAGCCACTGCTCCGAGCGGGATCAGTGCAGCGCGTAGCAAGACGTCGGTTGTACCGGCAGAAGACGATGGCGATGACGACGGTGACGACGGCGGAGACTCCGGCGCCGCCGAGTAGCCCCCTTCTGTTTCTTCAGCGGCGGGCGCGCGCGCTGTAAGCGGGACCGCGACCTGCCTCCACGGGCGACGCACGGCTGCGGCCAAACGAATGCTCGTTCCGTTCACGTCCAACGCATTTGCGACCTGAGCCTTGGGGCCCTGCGGGCGACGTTGCTTCTATGGCCCGTGCCAGTTGGCGACCGCCAACTGGCCGCTCGGCGCCTATCGGACGTAGAAATTTGTACGCTTAGTGGGCGG
>CAZTDK010001372.1:0-1106 GCA_964611965.1 uncultured Binatia bacterium (SeqCode)
CAGGTCGCGATGCAGCTCACGTTTGCCGCGGATGCGAACGAGCGGCAGGCGTATGCGTTCGAGCTCGAGAGCGGCGAACCAGCGGCCGTCGACCTGCGCCCGGCCGCGCGCGCCGCGGTCACCGATCTGCTGGCCGGCAGATCGGCGGCGACCATCGCGGGGCGCTTTCAGGCGACGATGGCTGCCGCCGCGGGAGAGATGGTGCGCCTCGCAGAGCGCGAGGTTGGCCGCCTGCCGGTGGTACTGAGCGGCGGCTGTTTTCAGAACGCGCGACTCGTCGAGGATCTTCTGCGGGCCCGCACTCCACATGGTCGCGTCTACATCCACGAACGCGTCCCCACCAACGACGGCGGCATCGCGCTCGGACAAGCCATGGTCGCGGGCGCGTCCACCGCCGGCGCGAGGAGCACGTGACATGTGCCTGGCCGTGCCCGGACGAGTGATTGCGATCGACGGCGACGACGACTTCCGCACCGCGCGCGTCGACTTCGACGGCGTGACGCGCGACGCCTGTCTCGCCTTCGTGCCGCAGGTGCGGGTCGGCGACTACGTCCTGGTGCACGTCGGTTTCGCGATCGCGCACCTCGACGAAGGCGCGGCGCGGCAGGCGCTCGAAACCTGGCAAACGGTCGCGGCGCTCGACGCGGCGCCCGATGGAGCCGACGATGCGGTACGTTGACGAGTACCGCGACCCGGACACCATCCACGGCGTGCTGCGGCGCATCGAGGCCACCGTCACGCGGCCGTGGACGCTGATGGAGGTCTGCGGCGGCCAGACACGTGCCATCCGCAAGTTCGGGCTCGACGAGCTGCTGCCCACACGCCTGCGCCTCCTGCACGGGCCGGGCTGTCCGGTGTGCGTCACGCCGCTCGAGCAGATCGATCGGGCCCTGGCCATCGCCGCCACGCCCGGCGTGATCTTCTGCTCCTTCGGCGACATGCTGCGCGTCCCCGGCAGCCGCGGTGATCTGCTGCTGGCGAAGGCGCACGGGGCCGACGTGCGCATCGTGCATTCGCCGCTCGAAGCGGTGGCGATCGCGCGGCGCTCGCCGGCACGGCGCGTCGTCTTCTTTGCCGTCGGTTTCGAGACCACCGCGCCCGCCAAT
>CAZTDK010001373.1:0-1105 GCA_964611965.1 uncultured Binatia bacterium (SeqCode)
TGTAGTCGTGATACGTCGTCGCGCCGATGCAGCGCATTTCCCCCGACGCGAGCGCCGGCTTCAGAATGTTCGACGCGTCGAGTGATCCACCGCTGGCTGCGCCGGCACCGACCACGGTATGGATTTCGTCGATGAACAGGATGGCGCCGGGAATCTTGCTCAAGGCGGCCAGCACCCCTTTTAAGCGTTGCTCGAAATCCCCGCGAAAGCGCGTGCCCGCCAGCAGCGCACCCATGTCCAGCGCATAGATCCGGGCGGTCTTCAATGCCTCGGGCACCTTGCCTTGATGGATCTGCAGCGCCAGCCCTTCGGCCAACGCCGTCTTGCCGACGCCGGCTTCGCCGACGAACACCGGATTGTTCTTGCGGCGGCGGCAGAGGACACGCGCCGTGCGTGCCAGCTCGGCTTCGCGGCCAATGAGCGGATCGATCTTGCCCTCGATGGCGCGGGCGACCAGGTCGCTGGTATACAGTGCCAGCGGATCTTTCTTCGGACGGCTGCTCTCTTCTTCGGTGCCCTCGTCCGGATCGCCTTCGGCGGTCGACGCCGGCTCTTCGCCGATCTTCGACACGCCGTGCGAGATGTAGCTGACGACATCGAGGCGGGTGATGCCTTGCTGCTCGAGCAAGTAGGCGGCGTGGCAGTCCGGTTCGCGAAAGATCGCGACCAGCACGTTGCGGCCAAGGATCTCGTCCTTGCCGGCCGATTGAACGTGTGCCGCGGCGCGTTGCACCACGCGTTGGAAGCCGAGTGTCTGCTGCGGCGGCATGTCGACTCCGGGCGGCAGCTTCTCGACCTTCTGGTCGAGGTACTGCTCAAGTGCCCGTTTCAGCGCCGTCACGTCTCCACCGCACTGCCGAATGATCTCGGCGACGTCGTCGTCGTGCAACAGTGCGTAGAGGAGGTGCTCGATACACAGAAACTCGTGCCGCCGTCGCCGCGCGTCGTTGACGGCGAGAGAGAAGGAAATCTCGAGCTCACGACTGATGCGCATAGGTCATGCCTCTTCCATGCTACAGCGCAGCGGAAACTCGTGCTCCCGCGCCAGCGTCTCGACCTGGGCAATGCGCGTTTCGGCAATCTCATACGAGTACACGCCGGCGAC
>CAZTDK010001374.1:0-1103 GCA_964611965.1 uncultured Binatia bacterium (SeqCode)
ACGAAGGGGGACGGACCATAGAAGAGACGCCGGCCGCAGGCCCCGCAGCCCCTTGCACCGGGTTTGCACAAGTCCGTCGTGAGGCTGTCACGACGCCTTCATCACCACGGCACCCTCGCTTGCTCTTTTCTCGGAGCAGGGAGGGTCGACCATGGTATCGATGGCAGGCAACTTCGTCCTCGGCATTGCGCCGGCGGCGTTCCGTAATTTTTGGAATCAGTGTCTGTCGATCGCGCCGGCACTGCTGGGCGCGGGCGCGGGGTTTCTCGTTTGGAGTACCGCGGCGCTGCGTTCCGCCGCGTGGTTGAAGCGCGCAACCGGCGGGCGCACCGGGTACAGCCGCAAGCTGTTCCACCTGCTCACCTTCAGCGCGGCGGGCGCGGCGCATCTTGGTGGCGGGCTGCCGTATGTCTGTGCCCTGGGCCTGGCGACGACACTCGTCCTCGCCTACGCCATCGCGCGCGGCAGCGGCCATCCGTTTTATGAAGCCCTGGCACGCGAGGCCGACGCGCCGCATCGGACGTACTACATCGTGACGGCCTACCTGGCGACGCTCGCGGGTGGTGTGTTGAGTAATCTGCTGGCGGGCCGACTCGCGTTCCTCGGGTATCTCGTGTGCGGCCTCGGCGACGCCGCCGGCGAGCCGGTCGGAGCACGATGGGGCCGGCACTGGTACCCCGTGCCCGGGCCGCGCGGTCGCTCGGCGCGGCGCAGCGTCGAGGGATCCGCCGGCGTGTTCGTCGTCTCGGTCGTCGCGCTGCTCGGTGGCATCGCCGCGCTGAGCACTGTGCACCATGCCATTCAGCTGACGCCGCGGCTGCTCGTCGTGGCGCTGTTGTGCACCGTCGCGGAAGCGCTGTCGCCGCACGGGTGGGACAACGCCACGATGCAGCTGGCGCCGTCGCTGTTGGCGCTGCTGTGGCTTGCCGAGTGCGCGGCCTGATGGGTCTGACGGAAAGGAAGGCGAGGCGATGACTGGCACAATCCCTACACTCGGAGAGGCGCTGCGCGGTTCGGCGCTCTGGAGAATAGTGGCCCTCGGTGTCTTGATGCTGCTGCTGTTCATCCCGATCGGCTGGATCAATGATCTGATCAGCGAACGC
>CAZTDK010001375.1:0-1099 GCA_964611965.1 uncultured Binatia bacterium (SeqCode)
GTGTTCGTGCTCTTTCATCTTGCGGTGCCGTTGGCGGCGCGCTGGCGGGGACGTCCCTTCGATCTCGCGGCGCCCGCCGACCGGGCCGCGCCGCTATTGCTGTTCGCGTTTCCGGTATTGGCGGCGATCGAGCCGGCGACCAGCGCGCCGGGGCGTCTCTTCACCGTGTTGATCGGGCTGGCCGGCGCGATCGCCGCAGCGGCGATTGCCGGCCAGGCCGGGCGGCTACATTTTCTGGCCGGTTTCTTTGTGCTGGTGAGCGAAGCGGTGTGGTCGGCGAGCTACCTGACGCCCGAGCATCTGCTGGCGGCGCTGATTTTGTACGCCGCGTTTGGGCTCTTCTATCTGGGTGTCCCGCTGCTGGCCGAGCGGCTGGGGCGGCGTCTCGAGCCGCAGGGCAGCGGGGCGATCGTGCTGTTTGTCAGCCTGGGGTTGTTGCTCTTTCTCGCTGCCGGGGCGGTGGCCAGCGCCGCGCTCTGGGGCCTGGCGCTGTTGCTCATCATCCTCAATGCCGGTCTGCTCCTGGAAGCCGCGCACGGGCGGTTGCCGTTCCTGTCGGTGGCCGGCGCGGTGCTGTCGTGGATCGTGATTGCCGTGTGGTGGAGCACGGTGATGGTAGTGGAGCTGCTCATTCCATCACTGCTGATTGTCGGCGGCTTCGCGTCCCTCCTCCTCGTCGGCAACGTGTGGGCGCGGCAGCAGGCCGAAGCGGCAGGCGAGGGGAGCGCGGGCGCGTGGCTGCAGCGCGGGCCGGCACTGGCGCTGATCGGGCATGCGTTCCTGATGTTCGTGGCGTCGCAACAGCCCTTGGCCGTGCCGCCGTGGCCGCTGTTCGCGGTTCTCGCTCTGCTCAACCTCGCGTTCGGCGCTGTGGCCCTATATCAACGGGAAGCCACGCTGTTTCTCGCGGCGTCGGTCGTGTCACCGTTCATCCTCGGGCAATGGATCCTCGTGAGCCATACGCCCCCGTGGCCGCTTATCGGTATCGGGGCGACTGTGGGGCTGGCGGCGATGGCGCTGGTGTGGATGCCGTTGGCGCGCCGCCGCGGCGCCGTGCGCGACGGGTTTGCGCGGACGGCTGCCCTCACGGCGCTGCTCG
>CAZTDK010001376.1:0-1089 GCA_964611965.1 uncultured Binatia bacterium (SeqCode)
TCAGCCACTACGAGGGCGGCGCGACGATTGCGGCGTATACCGTGCTGTATGAGGCGGATGCGCCGGCGCGCGCCGTGATGATTTGCGACCTACCCGATGGCCGCCGGACACTGGCTGCCACTACGAATCCGCCCCTAGCCTTGGCGATGACCGAGCAGGAGTTCTGCGGTCGTCGCGTGCAGATTGGTAGAGGTCGGACGGTGATTCTATGAAGTGACCATCTTTGCGCCTCGACAACCGTCTGAACGTTTAGTGATTCAGGGGCTTCAGGCCTCAAGCGTTACCGCAAACGCGCCTTCCGGTGCCGCGCCGAACCATGATCCCAGCCACGCGGCCCAGTATTTCCGGCGCAGCAGGTCGTTCACATGCTGGAGGCGCGGCGCATCGGTGATGCGCTCGGCGTGTCCTTTGAGGACTTTTCCGCCGACCTCGAGCTCGACGTTGCCGTTCTTCAGGATGTTGCGTGGCCAATCGCGACGTAACGTCAGCGTGACGAGGTACACCGTCTCCCGATCGACGAGAAACCAGATGGTGACGGTATGCGGTCTGCCGCTCTTCCGGCCCAGTGTGGTGAGCTCGAGGGTGCTGGCGTTGCTGAGCGCGGCGAGCTGTGATTGCAGACGCCGTTTGGCCATAGCAAAATAAGGACTACCCACCCTTGGGCGCAACCGCAAGCAGCCCTGCGGGCGGCGCGTCTTCTATGGACCGCTCCCCGTTGGGTCGCTGGAGACTGCCAAGTCTCACAGGATGGGGGATGAAATTTCACCATCGTCCCTCTCGCCGAGCGCCCTTGGGTCGAGTATGGTGACGTCGGCAGCGCGGCAATTTGCAAGGTGAGGGATCATGCCGGCATCACGTGAAGGCCCGATCTTGATTGTGGATGACAGCGCCGATGCGCGCGAGTCCATGGCGGCGTTGCTGGAAACCAAGGGACTCGCCGTGGTCGAAGCGAGAGGTGCCGACGACGCGCTGCGCCGCTTGCGCGAAGGGTTGGCCCCGTCGTTGATCTTCCTCGATCTGCTGATGGCCGGGAAGGACGGCTTTGCCTTCCGCCATGAGCAACTCGCCGATCCGGACCTCGCCATGATT
>CAZTDK010001377.1:0-1087 GCA_964611965.1 uncultured Binatia bacterium (SeqCode)
GCTGATCGACCAGCCAGTGCGCCGCGTGTCGGTCAATAGTCAGGCCGTCCCTTATCGCGAACCGCGGAAGCCAGCAGCCGGGATGATGCTCATCGCACCGTGCACCACCTTGTCCCTAAGATCCTCGACGTGGGCACCAGCAGCGGCGTATACTGAGTCGAGGAGACAGCTCAGACTATGGAACAGACAAACGCTGACGACTGCGCATGTGGGCATTCCAAGCAGCTTCATTTGCGCGAGCCCAGATCAGAAAGCCTCGGTCGCTGCAAGGACATGTCCTGCCGATGCGAGATCTACGGTCCCCCCTCTACGACGCCCGAACCGAACGCCTCGGACGATACGTGAAGCGATCCTCCACGGTTCCAGCTGGTGCGCACGCCCTCGCCCCCAACGCTGGCAACACCGTGGATCTATCCGGACCGCATTCCCACTCACCGACCGATCACTCTAGCCCTCAACTACACAGGGGCACGTCGAAAACGCCTCGACGAAGTGAAAGGTGCCATGGTGTCGATCTACCACATGATGCGGGTCTTCACTCTGAGCTTGCTGTCGATCTACCAGTGGTTGTTCGAAATCACCGATGGCGGTTTCACGTGGTTCCTCGGGAAACCTGTGCTGTTGCTGCGTACGACTGGTGCGAAGACCGGAATCGAGCGCACCGCAGCCCTGGTCTACGCAACGGACGGTAGCGATCTGATTATAGTTGCGTCCGCTGGAGGTTCCGACAGACACCCAGGCTGGTACTTCAACATCCTGAAGCATCCGGACGTTAGTGTGCAGATCGGTCGGGAAAGGATGCGGATGAAAGCACGGGTTGCCGATCCCGATGAACGTTCCCGAGCCTGGCGACTAGCGAACGAGAACAACAACAACCGGTACGATTGGTATCAGACGAAGACGAAACGGCAGATCCCGGTCGTGGTTCTGACTCCGCTCTGAGCTGGTACGAGGGCTGAGCGTCTGGCGAGGTGGGGGACCCTCGTCAAACGGGTGTTGGGGCTGGTGATGATCGCGGAGAAGAAGGTGTTTGGAGGTTGGGGCTGCGATCGGACCGGCGTAAAGGTACCCGTTTAGTCGTGCAGCG
>CAZTDK010001378.1:0-1074 GCA_964611965.1 uncultured Binatia bacterium (SeqCode)
ACGGTCGAAGACGTCGGGTTGACGCTCGGCCAGGCGCTGCGCGAGGCGCTCGGCGACAAGGTGGGAATCCGGCGCTTCGGGGACGCCGCGTGCCCGCTCGACGAGGCATTGGTGAGCGCGGTGGTCGACCTCAGCGGACGGCCCTTCCTGGCGTACAACCTGAAGATCAAGCAAGCGCGCGTCGGCAACTTCGACACCGAGTTGGTGCACGATTTCTTCCTCGCGTTCTGCAATCAGGTCGGGATGAACCTGCACCTCAATCAAGTGCAAGGGCGCAATCCGCACCACATCATCGAGGCCGGCTTCAAAGCTTTCGCGCGCGCCCTCGATAAAGCGAAGCAGGTCGATCCGCGTGTGGTGGGTGTACCGTCGACGAAGGGAAGTCTATAGCGGCCCTCTTGCCCCCTCTCCCATCTTGGGAGAGGGCAGGGGTGAGGGTCGGTGGCGAGAAGGTCAGCATGACAGATGCATCAATTGCCATCATCGACTACGGCATGGGCAACCTGCGCTCGGTGCAGAAAGGCATCGAACGCGTCGGGTTTGCGGCGGAGGTGACGCGCGACGTGACGCGCATCGAGGCAGCGGCCGGCGTTGTGTTGCCGGGCGTCGGTGCCTTCGGGGCGTGTATGGAAAACCTGCGCACCTACGGGCTCATCGATAGCGTGCGCCGGGTCATCGAACGTGGGACCCCGTTTCTCGGCATCTGCCTCGGCATGCAACTGCTGTTCGAGGAGAGCGAGGAGTTCGGTCCGGTGCGCGGCCTCGGCATCTTTCCCGGCCGTGTTGTCCGCTTTGCCGAGCAGCCGGAGCTCAAGGTTCCGCACATGGGGTGGAACCGCATTCGCAAGCAGCAGGACCTCCCGCACCTGCGCGGCATCGACGACGGCGCCTTCGTCTACTTCGTCCACTCGTACTATGTCGCACCGGCCGATGCGTCGCTGACGGCAACCAGCACCGACTACGGGATCGAATTCACCTCGGCGATCGCGCGCGACAACGTGTTCGCCACACAATATCACCCGGAGAAGAGCCAGGCCGTCGGGCTGAAGATCCTGGAGAACTTCGGGCGATTGG
>CAZTDK010001379.1:0-1069 GCA_964611965.1 uncultured Binatia bacterium (SeqCode)
GACGTCGCCCATCTGGCCAAGTTTGCCGACGCGCTCGAGCAGAATGACTTTCATTGTCATTACTCCTTGATGTGAACTTCTGTGGGGTTGTGGGTGATGGTTTGAGTTCTCAGGTTCGGGCAGGGGGCCCGCGTTTGCGGGCCCCCTTTGAGTGTTACAGCCTGCTCGGTCTAGCGGTTACGGCGCCGCACGACCAACAGACCAACCATCGGAACGAGCAGCAACCAGCCACCGCTGCTGTGGCCCGCTGTGCCGATCTGACATCCACCCTCGTCCTCCAGAGTGGTCGTGGAAGGCGTAGGTGTTGCCGGAACCAGTAGGACAATCGCCCCGGCGGCGTGGGCGGCCGCCGTCGTTCCATTTGCCCCACGCTGCGCGTTGGTCAACGAGCAGGCGCCTGTAGCTCCAGCCGGATCCTTGCCGTTGTAGGTGATTTGTTCGGACTCAATCCGAATCGTCCCGCTATCCGGGAAGCCTGCGCAGCTCACCAACGGAATCGTTGTGTCGGTAGCCAGGATGGCGCGACTCAGCGTCGAGGTAACTACACCGGGAGTGATGGTAATCCGCGGCGTGGCGGTGAAGGTTGCGGTTGCGGTCGCTGGAGGCGTAACCGGGGCCTGTGTCGGGGTGTTGACCGGCGTCGCAGTGGCCGTTGGAGGAGTCTCCCCGGTGATGCAGATTATCCCGCCCTGATCGCCAGCGTCGGGCACCTTCACGCCGTTCGGATCGGAGAGCACCGTTCCACTCATCGTGTAGTCAACGCTTCCCGTGGTGCTCGTGATGGCGATGTTGCAGGTAAACAGAACGGAGCCATCGGGAATCGGGTCAGTGTTGTCGGTTGCCAGGACAATGGCACGCACGGCATTACAGGCAGTACCGGTGCAGCTCGCTGGCCGGAAGCCAAAGGAGGTCGCGCCCTTGTTGATGTCGGGGTTGACTGTACAGTCCGGATGACCGTTCGCCTTCGCAGCAATCACATCAGCTGCAGGGAAAGCAATGTCGGTCTGCATCCCGGCGATCTGCTTGCCACCGGCCGCCAGCTTTACCTGAATACTCGTGGGTACAGGCG
>CAZTDK010001380.1:0-1059 GCA_964611965.1 uncultured Binatia bacterium (SeqCode)
CGCTCTCGACAACGACCCGTTGCCCCGATAGGGCCTGCTGGTATTGCGCTTCCCAATAGGGCCCGACCTCCGCTGGCAGGAATTTGCGGAAGTCTGCACCGACCTCCGGCTGGGTGCCGTATAGCTTGGGAAAGCGTTCGCGCGCCGCCGAGTTCAACAGCTGGATCCGATAGTCCCGATCGAACGACCAGATGCCTTCGCCACTGTTCTCGATGAGGGTCGACAGGGTGGATCGCGAATGTCGCAGAGCGTCTTCCATCCGTTTGCGTTCGGTAATGTCGGTCGAGATCCCGCCGGTTCCATAGGTCGTCCCATCAGGTCTGCGCACCGGGAATTTTACCGAGAGATAGGTATGGTCTCCGTCGTCTTGTGGGATGATCTCCTCGAACTGTATCGGCCGATTGAGGGCGACGATCTCGCGATCATTGGCCATGACACGGGCGGCGACTGTGGAGGGAAAAAGTTCATAGGACGTTTTGCCGACGAGCGCGTCGTGGGCGTACCCGAAGACCCGCGCGTGGTGCGCGTTGGTGAGGAGGTAGTGCCCGTGCAGATCCTTCACGTAGATCATGGTGTTGGAGTTGTCGACGATGGCCCGCAGCAGGTTCTCATTTTGGCGCAGCGTCTCGGCGGTTCGCCGATTCTCGCTGACCTGGCGTGCCAGATCGCGCTTGGCCGCTTCGAGCTCGGCGACGCGCTCTTGGACACGCTGCTCCAGGTGCTGGTTCGACAGCCGCAGCGTTTCCTCGGCGCGCCGGCGCTCGAAGGTATCCTGCAGCAGCGCCAACAGCCGGGCGCGGGCGGTAGCGGCGCAGATGACCGAGCACACCAAGCACACCACGACACCTTCGGCGCCTTGATAGCTGATCATCGAGCGCCCGACGCTATGGACCCAGTACATGTTGGCGCCGATGCTCACGCCGGCGACGAAAGCCGCCGATAGCTGCGCGAGAATGCCCCAGGGGAACAGTGCCGCCGCCGCGAACGTGAGCAGCACGTTCAGGATCGGCGTTGCGCTCGAGGCAACGGCGCTGCCAATTCCCCCAACCGCCATCAAGG
>CAZTDK010001381.1:0-1056 GCA_964611965.1 uncultured Binatia bacterium (SeqCode)
TCGGGACGCTGAGCGTCTCATCGACCGGGAAGGCCTGATACGGCTCGCCTGCCGCAACGACTCCGAGCAACGGAATGTCGACTGTGTCGCAGAATTCAAACGCTTCGTCCGCCTCAGCCCAGGTATCGTATGCAGCGTCCATTGCCCGTCCTCCTGCGTAACAGTGACCCTAGACGAAGAAAAGACGAAAATCAAGCAGGCGGAACGCTATGATGTCCGATTGGGCGATCGCGCCCGATTGTTCGCTCCGTTCTTGTTGGTCTGGCATGTTCGCCCGAACCACACGTAGCAAGACGTTGACTACGCGCGAAAAGTATAAAAGTGAAACAAATATTTATGTCAACAGGGATGAGCAAATGCTATGGCGGTACAAGATGTTATGGTGAAGAACGCCGCCTCGAGTCCGGTTGTGTCCCGCCTGCAGGACAATCCGGGAACGACAGTCTCCTATGGCGTCGGCACCAGCGGCACTGGCGCCCAGTCGAGCACCCTGACGATCTCCGGCGATCTGGCGGACGTGCCATAGACCAGACACCGGAATGCTCCGAGCATTCCCTCCCTGGTTCTCAGCAGAGACCAGAGACGAGAAACAGGGTGATCGTGCAAAGCTGGCTCAGGGCACGGTTGACGCACTCAGCCGGTCGATCAACCCGTTGAGCTCGGCAAGCGAGTAGTAGTCGATCTCGATTCTCCCGGACGCGTTGCGGCGCTGGGCGATCCGCACCTTGGTGCCGAGCGCTTCGGTGAGCCGTTGCTCGGCGGCGCGCAGATCCGTATCGGCCGGCGGTCGGCTACTACGCTTCGCCAGTTGCTCGGTCTGTCGTACGGTCAGGCGTTTTGTCACCACCTCCTGCGCCAGCGCCAGCTTCGCATCATCGGAAGCGATCGTCACCAAAGCCCGGGCATGGCCCGCCGACAGCAGGCCGCGCTCGATGTCGCGCTGGAGCGCGTCGGGCAACTGCAACAGGCGGAGGGTGTTGGCGACCGTCGAACGATCCTTGCCGACGTGCGTCGCCACGGCCTCCTGGGTGTGGTGAAATTCATCGATGAGCCGGC
>CAZTDK010001382.1:0-1054 GCA_964611965.1 uncultured Binatia bacterium (SeqCode)
GGCTGAGGAGGAATTGACAGATCTCGCCCACGTATTGAAACCCGGTTGCACCGAAACGGCGGCAATCGTCCCAGAAGGCGCTGGCGCTGAATCTCCGCCGCAGCGCCATGGTCGCACCGACGTGCAGGACGGACGCGGGCACCACCACGCCGCCGGCGCCGTGGTACAGGGGAATGGGACAGTACAGCACGTCCGCGGACCCGTAACCCGCGACTCCCGCCATGCCATCGCCGATGGCGATGAAACGCATGTGGCTCATGCGCGCCGGCTTGGGATAACCGGTGGTGCCGGAGGTGAAGATGTAGAAGAGATCATCGCCCGCCACCAACCCCTGACGCACGCGGGCATCTGGGTTGTGTGGCGGCATTCCCGCGAGCAGCGGTGCCAGCGAGATGGCAGACGATGGACGACAGACGTCAGCCGCAGCTTCCGGACCGGCAGAGCTTTGAGTCTGTTGTCTGTCGTCTGTTGGCTGTCGTCCCGCACTTCCTGCGTCGAGTTGTTCGGGTTCGGCCCACACGAAGAGGCTCTCGATCGGCGCGCTCGCACCGCCGACCGTGGCGAGGTTCCCCAAACACTCCTCTCCGGCAATCAGGCACTGCGCCTCCGCGGCGGCAAGGGAGTAGCGCAAGGTTTCGCCGCGCAGGTTGGGATTGATTAGCGGGACCACCACGCCGAGCTTTGCCAGTCCTGCCCAGGCAAACAGATACTCGGGCCGATTCTGCATCAGCAATGCAACGCGGTCGCCGACGCACAGCCCCTGCCCGTGCGCCCAATGCGCCACCCGATTGGCGGCGGCATTGAGTTCGGCGTAGGAGATGCGCCGCTCCTCGAACAGGAGGAATGTCCGCTGCGGATGCGCCGCGGCGCGTTCCTCGATCAGGTCGCCCACCGTGTACGGACTCGTCGGCTTGTGGCGCAGGGTCCGGCGAATCAGCGTGAACAGCCGCGCCATGGAAACGAGGCGATCGAGAAACATTCGCGCACCATATCGCAGCCTCCCGTGCTGTCACCAGCCCCGCGCCGTGCACACGGTCCGGCGCAGCGCAGATCC
>CAZTDK010001383.1:0-1053 GCA_964611965.1 uncultured Binatia bacterium (SeqCode)
TGGACGCAGTCTACAGTGGGATCGATCTGCATTCCACCAACAGCGTGGTGGCAGTAATCGACAGCACGGGCCTGGTCGAGGCCTCCACCAAGAGCGGCAAGACCGTCGGCTGCCTGGTGTGGCTCTTCGAGCAGGCCATCGCCAGCCGAGTCGAGCAACGGGGCCACAAAAGGGGCGCCAGAACTGGGCGTACCGGTTGGCGCGCAAGGCCGAACAGGGGTCGCCGGACATGGCGTACTTCAAGCTCACCGCGCATGACGCGGTGCAGGCGGGGATCCTGGGCGCCGAAGAGATCGCCGACGCACAGCGCGCGTTGCCGGAGGCCGTGTCTCCCCAGACCCATCCTCACGGGTGGGCCTTTTAACCTAGCGAAGGCCGAAATTCCGGCAAAGTTACGCGCTGCACGCGTTCAGGGCGTTATTCACCGCCTGGATGAGGAGCGCGATGTCGACATTCCCGCCGCTCGGGATGCCGTTCGGGCAGGCCGACGCATCGGCAGTGCCGAGGTCGATGTTGACCATGGTGATCAGCTCGTTCACGTTCACCTGAGACCGTCGCCGTTGCAATCACCGACGCACGTTGAGGGTGGTACGGTTGGCGTGGGCGTCGCCATAGACGTCGGGCCGCAGCCGTTCAGCAGCACCGCGACGGCGTTGTCGCCGCTGTTCGCCACGGCGAGGTCGAGGTGACCATCGCCGTTGAAGTCCCCGACCGCCACGGAATCAGGCACCTTGCCCACAGTAAAGCTGGTCGGCGGCCCAAAGCTGGCGGTGTCTGTGTTCAGGAGGATCGACACAGTGTTGTGGATGCCGCTCGCCACGGCGAGGTCGAGATCGGAGGTGCCGAGAAGGACCGTTTTCGGGATGGGGCAGCGATGCAACTCACGACGGCAGCTGAAGCACGAGGCGGCTCTTCGCTACTTTGCCAAAATTTCGGCCGGCGCTAGATTGAGGCCTTCACGGCTGCAGCTTGCAGTCTGAAGCCTCCTTCTCGCCCGTCGCCCTGTCCATCAGGTCCAGGTGTGGGCGGACGCCCCACACGATGGCGAGGTGG
>CAZTDK010001384.1:0-1051 GCA_964611965.1 uncultured Binatia bacterium (SeqCode)
GCCACTCCCGAGGCCGGAACAGCACCACGCTGCCACCGTCCTGACCGGTCAGCACCTCGAAGAATTGATCGGTGGGCCACCACGTGAAGGTGGGGAGCAGGTAGGGCACATTGACGGGAAACACCCCACGAATGGAACTGCCTGCCGTGGCGTACTTTGGCAGGAAGTCGTCTTCGGCTTGGTGCCAGGTTGTGGACCATTCCCAGTCGACGGTGCCCTGGACGCCGAGGATGCGGGCGTCCCGTTCCGTCTCCGTGACAAAGCGATCCTGGTCTGCCTCATTCAGGGATGCGGGGTACGCATAGAGGTGCCCGCTCGGCGGCAGCATGAAGTAGTCCCGACCAGTTTGGTGAGCCGACTTATAGTACCACTGGAGCACGTCGGGCGCGATGTCTGGGAGGTGTGGAGAAATGGTCCATGTGAGCGGCGCGCACGAATTGTCAGGCTGCGCGCAATCCGCGAGGCGCTCGGTAAACCAATCGTGCCTCGCGCTCAGCATGTACTGGATGTTGTCTCCGTCACCGACCACGAACGCCACGTAGGTCTTGCCCGGGTCATACTGGACCGCCTCCGGCGCGCTGCCTTGGAGCTCGTTCGCATCCGTAATCGGCGCCCGCCGGCTCAAGAAAAAGGACAGGTTGTTCGCCGTGCTCGCAATCTGGCCCATGTTGCGGGACGGCAGGCAGAGCGTTTCCGCTTCGTAGAGATCGCCGCCAAAGACGAACCAGGAATCGTTGTAGCCGTACACGCCCAGAGGCGTCGGCCATTGGCCGCTGTTGACGATCTCGGAGAGCAGCGTGTTCTCGGGCGTCGACGCGGTGCAGCCGCTGTTCAGGAAGACGACGAACAGTTGCCGCGAGAACACATAGTCGACCAGCGCTGACGACATATCGTGCGTCAGCGGGGGATCTGCGTGATTCGGGTTGGTCTGATCGTAACCGGGATCAAGCATGGCCAATCCGGTGGTCTGCTTGATGTAGTGTTCGAAGACATATTGCGTGGCGAGATAGGGGGTATTGTTGTCCTTGAATTCGGCGGTCGCATCAAACGC
>CAZTDK010001385.1:0-1035 GCA_964611965.1 uncultured Binatia bacterium (SeqCode)
CAGCCAGTCGATCGCGTTGAACAATGTTTCCTGCATCAACCAGAACGGCATCACCGAGTCGAGCGGATAGGCTTGGAACAGCTCCGCGTCCCCGTCACCAACAATGGACAGGACCAATGGCGTCGGCGGCTGCCCAACGGCAGTCGCATGGGAATCAGCCGGCGACGCGGCGAGCGCGGCGCCGCTGCTCGAGGGCTGCGGGAGGCGTGTATCGCGGCTGTTGTAGACGACATGGTTGTACTTGCCGAGCACGCGCTGCCGCCGCGCCGGTTCGACGCCACGCAGGCGCAGCATGGGTTCGAGCGGTTCGATGATCGACCAGCCGTCGGGAGCGACCAGCAGATTTCCCGCCACCACCTGCGCGGTGATGGTGAGTACCGCCGCGCCCGGCTGCCCGCCGCCCTGCGCCGCCACGATTCCCTGATAGGTCGCCGGTGGCGGAAGTGGTTGTGTGTGGCCTTGCTGCTGCACGCCGTCTTTGAGCACGAACTCGACGAGATCCGGGGCGCGGAGATTGCGCAGTATCAGATGGACGTCGCGTTGGACCAGCTGGCCGCCTTCTTCGGCAAACGGCAAGCGGATCGACTGACCGGCTTGCACGGCGCTGGCCAGCGCCGCGGTGTCGAGCTTGACGGGCACCAGAGTACCCAGGCTGCCCAGCGCCTCCTGCAGGATTTCTTCGGGCGACTCACCTGGCAACGGAACGGTCGTCGTATGCTCGCCACAGGCCAACGGCAACAGGCAGACGGCGCCAAGGACGAGCAGAGCGCCGCCACAACGACCTTGCAGAACAGAGCGCATCGATCGCGACATCACACGCGTAGACATCCTCGCCGTCGTTCCTGTCATCAGTGGTCTCCTTGTGATGTTCCTGTTGCGTCCAAGCTATCGCAGAACAGCTCCGTACGAAGGTCAGGATTCGGTCAGCTTTCGCCAGGCATAGGGTACCGAAAGTTGACGCCTGAAACCAAGGCTCGCCGAGAACGCGTCAAGGATCGGACGGACCAGAGCATCACTGTGAGGCCATGCTGCGTG
>CAZTDK010001386.1:0-1035 GCA_964611965.1 uncultured Binatia bacterium (SeqCode)
GTACGTGGAAGCGAACCCGGCGCCACCCGTGGGATGCCCAGCAGCAGGGCCGTAGGCCCGCGCGCCGTTCATGTCATCAAACACCTCAGCACGTAGGCACCCGGACAACGAATCGGTGAAGTTGTAGATGCCATACGCGGCTACGCCCTCCCACTGTGCCGTACGCAACAATCCATTGACTGGCACTGAATTGCTGTCGTTGCCGTAGTCGAAGTCGATGATGAATGTCAGTGGATCAATCGGCTTGATGGTGATCAACGAGGTCAACAGCAGCCGCTTCGAAAGCCCGGGATGGACATAGAGCTGGAGGGTGTCATCACACGCGGGAGTACCCGGGGTGCCACAGCTGCCGTTGACGGTGTTGGTGACGAATTGCCCGCTCTGCTCAGGCCCATACGTGACCGTCTGGTAGAACGTGAACTGAGGGATTGGAGCGATGGTTATCCCACTGTGCAGGCTTTTGCCGTTGTTGTTGTCGACGACCGAATCCCAGCCGTTGACCACCCCCATGTCCAGGCTCACCTGGTCCGTAAACGCGTAGCTGGCCAGCAGGCCGGTGTGCGTGAACGGGACCGCGAAGCCGAAGAGGATCGAGTCGGTGATATTGTAGTTGAAGTTGTTGTACGTCTTGATGACCTCGGCGCCGGCGAGGGTGTTGAAGCGACCCGCCTTCAGCTTGATGCCGGTGCCAACCGGTACCGTGTAGTCGAGGTAGAACTGATTTGCATCGAAGAAATCGGTGCCGTTGCCCGTGATGGGGACGCCGTTGCTGTCGTGCCTGCCGAAATACGTGGTGTTGTTGACCACGTCGCCGGTCTTGCCAAAGGCGAGATCGACCACAAATCCGGGGATATTGTCCGCATTGCGTTCGAAGTGCAGGTCGCCCTGGTTGAGGATGAAGCTGTTCTTCTCATTTGCAAACGTTCGCTAGAACGGCTGCGGCAAGCCGTTCGCCGGGGAATTGGACGGAGCGTTGAGATCGTATAGATAGTCGACGGCGACCAAAGCGTGAATGCTGACCCCCGCCTTGTCCGC
>CAZTDK010001387.1:0-1031 GCA_964611965.1 uncultured Binatia bacterium (SeqCode)
GCGGCATGCGGCGACGCTGGGTCGTTTGCGGACAGATCACACCTCAATCTCGCCGCTGAATACCTCTTCGGCCGGGCCGGTCATGAAGAGGTGATTGTCCGCGCTCCACTCGATCTCCAGGTCCCCGCCGTTTAGACGAAGCACCGCACGCCGATCGCTCTTGTCGTTCAATACCGCGGCCACCAGGGCGGCGCAGGCGCCGGTGCCGCAGGCCGCGGTTTCGCCGGAGCCGCGCTCCCACACGCGCATGCGGAGTTGGCTGCGACTGATCACCTTCACGAATTCGGTGTTCACGCGGTTCGGGAAGAAGGGGTGATGCTCGAAGCGTGGGCCGATGTGCTCAAGGGCGAGGTTATCGACTTCGGCGAGAAAAATCACGCAATGCGGATTGCCCACCGACACGCACGTGACTCTGTACGTCGTGCCGCCGACGTCGAGCGGCGCGTTGATGACGCGCCCTTCCGCCGCTACCGGAATCCGCGGGCCATCGAGGATCGGCTCGCCCATATCCACGGTCACCGCATCGACGCGGCCGGCGACGAACTTCAGTTGCAGCACCTTGATGCCCGCGTCGGTTTCGACGCGCAGCGTCGGCTTGCGTACCAGGCCGTGATCGTAGACGTACTTGCCGACGCAGCGGACGCCGTTGCCGCACATCTCGCCACGGCTGCCGTCGGCGTTGTACATCTCCATGCGGCAGTCGGCGCCCGGCGATGGGCAGATGAGAATCACGCCATCCGACCCAATGGCCGTGCGCCGCGGGCTCACAAGGCGTGCGAGACTCGCCGGATCCGCGACGTGTTGCGCAAAGCAATCGACGTACACGTAGTCGTTGCCGATGCCGTGCATCTTGGTGAAGCGGAGCGCGGCCATGTCACTGCAGCGCCGGCGGGACGACCTCGCCGCGGATGAGATCGTCGAGGGTCTCACGCTCGCGCACGACGTGGAGGGTGCTGCCGTCGACCAGGATCTCCGGCGGCCGCGGCCGCGTGTTGTAATTCGAAGCCATGACGAAGCCGTAGGCGCCGGCG
>CAZTDK010001388.1:0-1027 GCA_964611965.1 uncultured Binatia bacterium (SeqCode)
GACGCGGTCAATCTCGAACAATGGCAGGAGACTATCGATCGACTCCGCATCCGCACACACTCGACGGAGGCGGCGATCGATGCGTTGTCGGGGGGCAACCAGCAGAAGCTGCTCCTGGCGCGTGTCCTGCGTCACCAGCCACAGCTGCTGTTGCTCGACGAGCCAACGGCCGGCGTCGACGTCGGCGCCAAGGCCGAGATCCACGAGCTCATCCGGCAACTCGCCGCGGCCGGCGCGGGAATCCTCTTGGTGTCGAGCGATCTGCCGGAACTGTTACTGCTGTGCGAGCGTATCATTGCGCTGCGTGGCGGTGTCGCGGTCAGCGAAGTCACGGCGGCCGAGGCCAGCGAGCCGCGGCTTGCCGGATTGATCACGGGGGCGATGTGACCATGGTGGCCGTTCTCCAGGCGAGGTTTGTCCCATGAAACGGCACCTGGTCTCCGGTTGGAGCGCCGCGCTGATTCTGCTGTTCGAGCTCGCGTTCTTTGCCTTCGTGCTGGCGCCGCGCCACGGCGGTCCGCACACCTTCGCCAACGCCGGCAACGCGGCGTTGATCCTGAAGTACTCCAGCATCTACGGCATCGGGGCCATCGGTGCGGCGATCATCATCGGTAGCGGCGGTATTGATCTCGCGCCGGGTGCGGTGATTGCGCTGGCCGCGGTGGTTACCGGCCACGTGTTCGTCATCGAGACCTGGCCACTGTGGCTGGCCTGCTGCAGCGGCCTGCTCGTTGGCGTCGCGTCCGGTGGGCTCGCCGCGGCGTTGGTGGTGCTGGCGCGGCTGCCGCCGTTCGTCGCGACGCTCGGAGTAATGGGCATCGCGCGTGGCAGCGCATTCTTGATCACCGAAGGCCGCTTCTACGATTTGTCGCAACGCATTCCCGCGGCGACGACACTCTTGCACCTGCCGCTGTCGGCGTGGCCGGGGCTCATCATGTTGGGGCTCGCGGCGGCCTTTCAGACGGTGATGGTGCGGACTGCCATCGGCCGCCATGAAGATGGCGGAGGGGCCCTTGATGACCTCGAT
>CAZTDK010001389.1:0-1022 GCA_964611965.1 uncultured Binatia bacterium (SeqCode)
AGTCAGCCAGACGAGCGACCCCGAATATCCCGAATTTTATGATTTTTCGCGCCGTTTTCGGCTTGAGACCCTTCCCCCGTAGTGTGAGCGCCAGTTGCTTCACGTCCGCCCGTGGTATCTGGTCGACGGGCCGCGTGCCGAATTCGGGGATGAGGTACTTGGTGACGTTGCTGCGATAGTCGATGCCCGTCTATCGTTTCAGGGTGTGTTCAGCCGACGCCAGGTAACGCTTAGCGAATTCGGCAAAGGTGTGGGGGTGGTGCTCGGCTCCTCCAGGAGACCGAGATCGCCCACGGCCAGCGCGAGCCGCACCTCCTTGGCCAGCCGCTGGGCGGCGCGCTTATCGGGCCCGGCGAATTTGCTCGTGCGCCGGCCCTTGTGGCGAATGTTCACCCACCAGCCTTTGCCGCTGATTTTTTCGCGAATCGAGACGCCCATCACCACCTCCTGGCGCGCGCTGTACGCGCGGCGTTTGCCCCGAATGGGGCCGTTTGAGATGCATTGTGCATACGAATCGGTTCCTCCTTTGACCGGGTATCGGTCGCCACATGGACGCTCGATTCGGCGCCACAGTCCAGCGCTGTCGGAGGTTCTTGGGCCAGATTGTTGGCGGGTGCGCCGGGATCGGTGTTCGCCGTTCGATCGCGGGATGTGGCGCGGCGATCCTTCGACCGGTGGAGGCGCTGGATCAACGCCTTCGCGTCGGCGGAGACGGTGTCCATGACCGTGGTCGACACTACTGGCAGTTCGGCATGGGCGCGCAGCCATTCGGTGAGGTCGTCGGGGGCAATGCGAACCGCGCGACCGAAGCGGTAGCACCGCAGCCGATTCGTGGAGGCGTGCAGCGCCCGCCGCAGGGTCCGTTCGCTCAGCCGTGCGATGGCCGCGGCTTCAGGCAACCGGAGTAACGATACGTCGCCTGGGGTCGATAGCTCCAACATCGCCGCTTGGTGGCTCATTGGAGCACCCGTGCCGTTGGGAAGACGGTCTTCACGATGCCGAGCGTCTGCAAATCAGCCGGA
>CAZTDK010001390.1:0-1021 GCA_964611965.1 uncultured Binatia bacterium (SeqCode)
CCATCCTTCCTGCATGGCGAGAGAGAGAGCCGTGCGCCACTCATGGAAAAGAGTTCCTCTCCCCAGCGGCGCAAAGCGAGCGACGTTGGGATTGGCTACGGTCGCCTTGCTGCTGCAGGCTGGGTGCCCGGCAAAGCAGCGATTGAAGATGTACGATGGTCCCCAAAAGCCGCCCGCCGAGACCGCGACCGTGACTGGTCAGTTCACACGCTGGGACTGGAGTACGATGCGGTCAGGTCTGATGGTGACCCTTGAGGCAGTGGATGGTGTTCCCGTACCTGGACAGGGACGTATCCGTGGCGGAATCTATAGTCGTCAGACGGAAGCGATCGTCACGGCAGGACTCCATAACCAACGTCGATCGTCAATGAGCCTTCGGCGTCTCGGGACAGGGAGTTGGCGGTGCCCTCGATGCGGCAAGCGGTTCACGGACTCGCCCGGAAGTGTGTTCATTGCAAGCTTCCAAAATGGTCAACTTGATTCACGCCACCAACGCGCAGCTGATTCCACCGGGTAGTGCTTGTCCAGCGGTGATCTCAAGCGCATGGACTGGCTCCAAGTAACTGGCTCGATCCTGACGATGTCGGTGCCGTTGGTCGCGTTACCATTTGCCGTACGCGATCATCCGCACGCACGAGGAATCTCGGTCCTCGCACTGTTCGGCGTGCCGCTGCTTGCCGATGTGGCCTACCTGGCCTGGCATTGGAAAGGCGGACCGTCTGCACAAGAACGGCTCGGGGCACCCTTCGATACCGCCAAAAGAGGGCGGCTACTCAGGGTGAGCGGTGGGTTGCCGTTTTTGCTAAAGCTTTTTGCCCGCTCACCCTGAGAAGTAGGCCCCGTCCTTCCAGGGGCCGTATCGAAGGGCGTCTGCGTTTGTGTGCAAAGCTGGTTCGTGCAATGGGTCATCGTTCGCACTGCAGCTACTGACCAGGACAGCCGTTCACCCCATATCCAAAGATTCGGTTAAGCCCGTGGCGTCCGCAGCCCTGGCGCGGTGTCATTAGAACCCGACAGCGGC
>CAZTDK010001391.1:0-1019 GCA_964611965.1 uncultured Binatia bacterium (SeqCode)
CCTTGTAACACCCGATGATTCTCGCCATACCGCGATACTTCGCGAGAACCGCGACCGCCCCTTTAGTTTCCTCACTGCTGGATGGACCCCGGACCTCGATAAATTCCCATATTCCGCTTTCCCAGCGAGCGCGCAGATTGACGGTCGTTGGTAAGTCGGCAAGTGCCTGGCCAGCCAATGATGCAACTATCAGTGTATGCGAACCATCTTGCGGAACCACAAATTCCTTCTGGAGGAGAAAAAACCAAGTGGCGTTGTCGCTGTTATCCTCAATCCCGAGAGCGCGCACGGGAACGCCGTAGTTATTCGCGGCCCGTTCACTGCCCAATGCGACCGCATTCCGGGCTTTCGACGCAAGGAGCATGGCCTCGGAGGTTGATTGCAGTGCCTGAACGGGCAGACCTCTCAGGTTATTCCTTATCCATGTTCCGCACTGCTTCGGCCCTTGATGCATCGTGCACAGGACATCGGCTTCATTGAGTTGGCTATGCGAGGCAGCGCACCAACGCACGGAGTGCCTATATGCGCCGGTAACGTAGAGGTTGAGACTTATAATGTCGGCGTAGATTTCGGCGAAAGGAGAACCGCCGCGACCCGCATTGTTCTTGTTGTTGTTGAATACGGGAACTAGGACGGCTTCGACATCGGTCCTTTCCGCAAATATGCGCGGGAGCTTTTCCGGTGCGATGTTCGCGATTGGGACGCGGGTTGCATTTGGCAAGTAGAGGGAAAGAGCCTCTTCGCTGAATGTGAACTCAGGTCCGAGACACGCAATCTTCATAGGATTCATATTGCCCTCACTCCCGCAGCATCCCCACCACTTCGAATAGTCCCTAGCTTTATATGTAAGAGATTACGTAATGCAAACCGTCAAGGGCGGGGGAAACCCCGCCTCGTCTAATAACGTGCTAAATCGCACTGAGCATCACCACCCCTCCCAACGGCACGTGTCGCCGAGGCGCTTGCGGGTGCACGACAGGAAAGTGATGCTAGCCGCATCACGCGGCCAGGGCGGCTTG
>CAZTDK010001392.1:0-1018 GCA_964611965.1 uncultured Binatia bacterium (SeqCode)
GCAAGATAAGCAAAGTACGGAGAAGAATGATGACGTTGAGCAATGCAAGAAGCAGCGGGGGGGTGGGACCGAGCACGTCGATGACCTATGCGCTGTGGATCGTCCAGGGGCTGCTGGCGCTGCTCTTTGTGTTTGCCGGTGTGATGAAGCTGGTCATGCCGATCGCCGACATGACGAAGGAGATGCCGCTGCCGGGCGCCTTCCTGCGGTTCATTGGTGTCGCCGAGACGCTCGGGGGACTCGGCTTGATTCTTCCCGGCCTCACCGGCATTCGCCCTGGCCTGACCCCATTGGCCGCGGCGGGATTGGTGATCATCATGGTCGGCGCGACGGTGTTGTCGTTTTCGGCTGGCGGGGCCGTGGCGGCGCTGATCCCGTTGGTAGTGGGGATGCTCTTGGCTTTCGTCGCATACGGCCGCTGGCGCCTGGTGCCGTAACGCGGGTGGCCTCGCCGTAATTCGCACGCAGGGTGCCGTTCCAAGTGCGCGCCGCGAGGGATGTGTGTGCTACGTGGAGCTTCGCGGCGGCTCGCACCGTGTCTGGCCTCTCTGCGGCCGCGCGTGGCGCCGCGGAGCTTGATGAGCAACCACGTCCCGCATCGACATTACCGGTGCGCACCAGAACCCAGCCGCCCTTTCCGCGGCGGGGGAACCTTGCCGCCGCTACGGCGAGCTTCACTGAGGCCGATGGCAATGGCTTGCTTCCGGCTCGTCACCTTCCTTCCCGACTGTCCGGAGCGCAGCTCGCCGCGCTTCATTTCGTGCAGCGCACGCTCCACCTTCTCGCCGGCTTTCTTGCCGTAGCGCGGCTTGCGTTGCGTCGACTTGGTGCTGGGCATAGCGGTCTCCCTTCCTGAATCCGATGTGGTCGCCGCATGACCAGGCATCTGGTGCGCAGGCTACCTGCTATGCGCCGAGCAAAGGACAGACCAGCAGGTCAACGACAATCCGACCAGTGCGAAAGGTACAGGGTGAAGCCGCGCGCTCGGCAATGGTTACAAGAGTTGCCGCAAGGCCAG
>CAZTDK010001393.1:0-1008 GCA_964611965.1 uncultured Binatia bacterium (SeqCode)
CCGCAATCTCGCCGGGTGTACCGACATTGCGGCGGAACAGAATGACCGCGCCGACGTGCAGCGCTTCGAGGGTCTGTCGCGTCGCCGGTTCCAACGTTGGGCCCGGGATGCCGACGAAGAGGAGCTGGCCGATGTGGTGGCGGTCCATGGCTGTGAAAACGGGAGACGTTAGAACCTACGTCGGCAGAGCCGCACACAGACACGGAAGAGAAATGGAAAACTGGGAATGGAGAAGCGAGAATTCAGAACCGGTCAATGGACTGCCAGACCAATTGGCCCGTTCTCCATTCTCAGTTCCCCGTTCCCGGTTCTCCATTTGCTGCTTCATGCGGCTCGAGACCTTCGCATGAGCCCTTCAGACCCCAACCATCACATCCTCGCCCTCCACGCGCACCTCGTAGCGCTCGACGGCGCAGTCGGGGTCGTCGGGCGACACGCCGGTGGTGATGTCGTAGGTCCAGCCGTGCCATGGACAGACCACCGTCGTGCCCTCCAACTCGCCTTCGCCCAGGGGGCCACCCTGATGCTTGCAGGTATTGTCGATGGCGTAGAAGCTGCCGCCGCTATTGAACACGGCAATCTGCTTGCCTTCCACATCAAACGCCCGGCCCTGGCCGGCTGGAATGTCGGATTTCGCTGCCACGCGCACAAAGTTCGCCATGCTTCCCAGTCCTCCCACACAAACGCGTCTCCAGACGCACGTTGTCTTGCCGAAGCGCGCGATTCTAGAGGAAGTCGCCGGAGTCTCGCAACGGGCCTGCGGCCGGCGTCCTTTCTATGGGCCGCTCCCCGTTGGGTCGCTAGGGGGTGCCGTCGCGGCGCATTCCACAGGGTTCGTCGATGCACGTCATTGGAGGGGCAGGTGCACACTTACCGCGTGGCTGGCTTGGTGCGTTCGCCGGTGATCTGATTGACGTACACCTTCCACGGGTAGTGATCGCCTTCGCCGAGCGAGCCGACGGTCTGCATGTGCGTCGTCACCGCGCGCCGCCACCCGTCGCTGACATT